>PIVW01001044.1 GCA_003353825.1 Chloroflexota bacterium | reverse complement strand
GCAAATTCCGCCTGCCGTCGCACCGCCTCGTCAAGAGCAGCCTCAAGCATGGCAGGATCGCAGATCAGTGGACCAAGCTTCCATGGCTGGTATAAAAGATTAGTCGATATGTTGGTGTCAGGAGCATCAAGAAAAACAGATGGGCGCGGCGTCTCAAGAAATTCATAGATCTGGCTCGACGTATCACCGAGATAAATATCTGCCGCCCGCATGTAAGTCATGTCCGACGATGCCCGGCTTCCGGTATCGATAATAACATGATCACAGGGCCGGAAGCGTGATGGCAATTTGGAACCACTTTTGCCCCACGAGCGTTTGAATAACAACGTATGCGGCGCAAAGATCAGGTTATATTTGCTTGATGCGTAAAAGTAATCCAGCACCTTTTCGCCAAGCTCGTGCCATGATGAATGCGACCGTTTGTGGTGCGGATTATAGACCACCACGGGCAGGTCATTATCAAACAGCTTCTTGTTCTTGCGCTTAGCATTGCAGCGTGTCATCGCTTCAAATTTTGCATAGCCGACCAATTCTGACTTTTCTTCGCTCAGATATCCCTCCCGCCTGAGAGCTTCAAGGGGCTTGCGCCCCGGCACCAACACCAGATCAGCTAGCCCGATACGTTTACTGTGCAGACCATGATAGCGGGCAACTCCCGGTCCATGTCCGGTAGACACAATCTTGGTGCTGTTAAACCCGATCATACCTTTAAGCGCCAGGCTGTTTATTTCCGGGATAACCAACACATCATAGTTGCAGAATCTGGAGAAATTGGCCTTCAGGACTTGAGATTTTCTCATAAAGAAAAATTTTGACAGCAAGCTATCAGCCACCTGCACCCAGCCTGGCACCTTGAGCCTGTGAAAGCGGCACTGATGTCCCTCATAGCCTGCCCCTATCTTGCGGGCAAACTCATCTTCGAGCGCCGTTGACGATAAAATATCAACCTGCACCTGAGGATAAAGGCGTGACATTTCAAATGCGAAAGGCACGATATGGGGCACCTGATGCACATCATAGTGATTAAGCAAAAAACCGGCTTTCATAGAGCCTTTGGACACCTCTAAAAGGGGCAATTTATACCTGCGGTATGGGCATCTGTTTTGCAGACCGGTGCATTTCGTTGAGCCTTCAGCGGTCTTCCTCCAGCCTACCAGCCAATATTAACCGCCCTTTGTATTATCTGGTCACCTGGCCCCACAAACAACACATGGACTCAGGCCTGTTTGCTGCCGGCCTTGTAGGGCACATA
>PIVW01000422.1 GCA_003353825.1 Chloroflexota bacterium | reverse complement strand
CGCTCGAACTAGCATAATTACCAATCCTGAACGGGCGGCTCGTCCGATCCGTCCAGCGGGCCTAAAAACTCCTGCAAGGTCTGCCCATCTTCGACCACGTTCGCCAGGATCTTTTTGGCTTCGTCCGCGCTCATGCCCGCTGACGAAGAAGAATTCTGAGCCGATTGCTCTGGTGGGGCCACAGGGGGTGGATCTCTTTCTTTTTCCTGGTCTTGCTCTGATTCGTCCTGGTCATCCTGCTGGTCATCTTCCTGCGGTTCCGGTTGCGGGCTGGGAGCTTGTTGCGCCTGTAACAGAAGCGCCAGTTCCAGGTTGTACTTGGCATCCTGGTCAAAGGGGTTGCGCAAAAGAGCGGCAGCATACGCCTCGATAGCAGCATCGAAACTCATCATACTAAGGAAGGTGTTGCCGGTATTGTAGAACACCCTATGCTGCATAGTTGCCGTGTCGGCCGTGATCACGGCCAGTTGCATGACATCGGCTGCCCCACCATAATCTTGTTGGCGATACAAAGTGTTGGCAGCGTTGTAATAGGGCTCCGCCAGTTCCGGGTCCTTTTTCTGGGCCAACTGATAGGCAGCGAGGGCATCATCGTAGGCCTGCTCTGTATAACGATCATTTCCCTTTCGAACCAGCGATTGCGCAGATGGACTACATGCCGCTAGCAACAATACTAACACGCAACACGCAACCTTGTCCTGAGCGAAGCCGAAGGGACGCAACACGTGTTTTTGTTGAATCAATCGAGGTCCTGCTGTGCCTAACAAAACAGAGAGTTTTGTGTTCATGAGAAAGTAGATGGGGCGGATTCGCGCTGCAATCTACGCCTAAGCCTGCCTAATTTGGTGAGGACAGATGTGATCCACCCAAACCAGCGCCGGTGTCTCGTTCGCTCAGGAATCAACTCGGCGGTGACAAGGGCCGCAAGCGCTACGCCAATAAAGACCTGCAAGCGCTCGAGCTTTCGTTGCTCGGCCTGACTCTCCAACGGGGCCGTTTGCAGCTTGCCAATTTCCTTGACCAGATTGTTCAAGGTGTTAGCGACAGCGGTGGGATAGTAGTACTTGCCCAGACCGGCCTCGGCGATGCCAGCCAGTGTTGACTCATCAAGTGCGGTCAGTACTGTACTGCCTTGAGAATCTGTTTTATAACCAACAAAAGAGCCTTGACTGTCTGTCTGTGGTATCTGCGTACCCTCGACCGTGCCGATCCCGATGGAATTAATGATAATATCTTCAGCCGCCAATAGCTGAGCAGTCGCCACCGGACCGCTCTCCCGATCCTCACCATCGGAAAAAAGAAGGATCACCCTTTGGCTTTGCTGATCCCGGTTGAATGCTCGGCTGGCCGCTTTGAGAGCGTCGCCGATATTGCTGCCGGGTCGAGAGATGGCATGGGGTCCTGCGCTGTCCAAATACGTGACAAGGGTGGGATAATCTGTTGTGAGGGGAACCTGCACAAAACTGGCCCCCGAAAACAGAACCAGACCGATTTCGTTGCCCTTTAGGCGGGTGACAAGGTCAGTAATCGCTTGTCGGGCGAAGTCGAGTCGGTTCGGTTCGACATCTTCGGCGAGCATGCTTTCCGACACATCCAGCACTAGCATGATTTGCAACCCATCTTGTTGAAATAGAAGATGTTCATCCCCCCACTGCGGCCGGGCCAAGGCGATAACAAGCATCAATAGGCCGATAAACAACAGCACGGCCTGCAAGCGTCGCCCCCTCCAGTTCGTATTCGCGCAGAGACGCTTCACAAGGACATGGTCCCCCAATTGCGCTAGTTTCTTCGCCTGAAAGCGAAATGCCCAGACAAGGAAAAGGGCTGAGATTACTATCAGGGGAAGGCCGAGGGACAGGACAACAGGTTGAGCGAAACTCATGGTAGTTTTCGGAAGAGTGTGCGGTGCAGCACCATCTCTATGAGTAAGATCGCCAAAGCTGGCAGCAGAAACCAACTGGCCAATTCTGAGAACAACTCGTATGACTGGATTTCTACATCGGTCTTCTCTAGGGTGTCGATCTCATCATAAATGGTTTGCAAGCCCTCTGAATCTTCCATCAGGAAATAGCGGCCGCCGGTCAGTTCTGCTATGTCTTTCAACACCTGCTCGTCTTGATCACTGTTTACGGTGACAAGGCGTATTTCGCCCGATTCATCCTTTTGTTGTACGCGATACTCTCCAGATAAACCGGCGAATATCGTGTAAACCCTTATGTCCAGAGCATTGGCTACCTCGGCGGCCTTCAAAGGATTTATCGATCCGGCATTGTTGATACCGTCGGTTAGCAAGATCACGACCTGGCTTTCGGAAGGCACTCCGTTCATCAGATTGGCGGCATGGGCCAAAGCAGAGCCAATGGCAGTACCGTCATCGAGTCCCAACTCAGGGGCCAGTTGCACCCGATCCAGTGCCTTGAGCACGTGCGCTCGATCCAGAGTTAAGGGTGTGAGCACGAATGCCTGGTTTGCAAACACGACCATCCCAATCCTATCAAAGGGCCTGCTCGAGATAAATTCACGAATTGCTGACCTGGCGCCATCCATGCGCGAAGACATGCTACCTGAAATGTCAAGCACCAGGCTGATGTCAATACCCTTGGCTATTACGATCTGATGGCCTTCAACCGTTTGCGGTCTGGCCAAGGCGATGATAATGAGTGCAATGGCCGTCAAACGCAACATCACCATAAGTGGGCGAAAAGTCGCCCGCCAAGAGCGGGGCAGTTTGTGCGTGAGGCCTATCACCGCATATTGCATGGTAGCAGGTCCCGATTTGCGGTTGGCCCAGAGATGTCGTAACACAAGAAGGGGTATCACCAACAACAGGAGCAGCAAATAGGGCGATTCAAACTGAATCGTCATGACACAACCCTGGCATGCCTGCCATTCTGGCTGGAACTTTGTTCATAGAATGTCGCAGTTAGTTCCGGTATGGTATCAACTGCATTGGCATCTTCTTTCGAGGGCTTGGTCATCTGTACAAGCCACTGGGCAGCCGTCACCATGCTGTTTGCCGATCTCGCATCCGGCTCGATCTCAGAAAATTTGATGATATCGCTGGCGTACAGCAGGTCGATCATGGCATCTGAAACCTCGGGCGCCAGGTCCTTCTGTTCCAAAAAAGCATGGATCTCCCCTGTCGTATGCTCCCACACCGATAATTCAAATGCTTGCTCCATATAGGTACGCATACAATTCGAGACCAGAGTATAATGCTCTTTGAAGTACCCTTTATCGGGCAAGCATAGATCCTTGATACGATCCAGTTCTTCAACCGCAGTAATGTGAGGTGGTCTTCTCACAGGTACTCTGTTTCTGAAGCGTCGTGATACCAGCAATAACGAAACGGCGAAGAAAGGGATTACAATCGACATGCCGGCGACTCGAGTCCAATAGGGCCATGGAGATATCTCGGCCTGCGATTTTAAATCCCTAACCTCTGTATCACCCTCGACCAGCACCGAGGCGATCTCCAGCATTGCAGGAGCGGCAACCACCTGGCGAGTTCGACCTCTGGCATCTGCCACATCGACCGCTAAAGCGGGTGTTGTAAACGTGCCAGGTGCAAACATCCTGGCGTCGATCGAGACACTGGTCGAGGCAGTGCCGTTCACATTTTTGACTGTCTTCGGCGCTGACTGCGACACAATCACAAAGGTTCCCCAAGGTGACGCCAGGTCGGGCACAGTTACCTGTTCTTCAGAGGGATGCGTCACTGTCAGTATGATCTTAATGGGATCCCCCACCGTGAAATGATCTCCCTCAATCGTCAAGGCTGCTACCACCGGTGCTGCAGCGGACGCGCCAACCGCCATCACCGCGAATGAGGTGATGATGCAACAAAAAACGAGAATGAGGCGGCTTTTTCTCATGTCATTCGACAAAACATTATAGCTGCTATTTGTGCTTTGACATAGCACTAACAGTCGGCGTCGAATTCGTCACCGGTTTGTGACGAATTCGGCCTGCTCGATCTTTGAAAAAATTCGCCAAGGGAAGTGCAAAATCTTTGTCCGTACTGATGAGGATACGATCAGTACCCGCCTGCCTGAATGCATTGTTCTTGGCAGCTTCGAATTTGCCGACCTGTTCGCTGAATGCCCGCCGCCACATCTTGCTACTCGTATCGACCCACCGTACTTTTCCTGTTTCTGGATCTTCCAAAGCGAGCAGACCTACATCACTTAGTTCTTGCTCCAAAGGGTCTTGCAATTCTACCACAATCGTGTCATGGCGCCGATTGGTGATGGCGAGTTCCTTGCGATAGCTTTCGGGATCAATCAAGAAGTCGGAGATCACGAAAACGATGGTACGCCGTTTCAAAATATGATTGACAGCATTGAGAGCTGTACGAATATCTGTACCTTGGCTTTGCGGATCAAAAGTCAAGACTTCTCTAATCACGCGCAAAGCGTGCTTGCGCCCCTTTCGAAGAGGAATGCTAAGTTCTATGTGGTCGGTAAAGATGATAAGCCCTACCCTGTCTTGGTTATTGATGGCGGCAAAGCTCAAAACCGCCGCCATTTCTGCGGCGACATCCCGCTTAAATCGATTAACAGAGCCAAAATCTTCAGAGGCACTTGCATCTACCAACAGCATGACAGAGAGTTCACGCTCTTCGATATGCTGTTTCACATAAGGATGCCCTACCCTCGCAGTTACATTCCAATCGATCATTCGTACTTCGTCACCAACCTGATAGGGGCGAACTTCGTCAAACTCCATACCGTGACCCTTGAAGATGGAGCGGTATTCACCGGCGAAGTAACCATCTACCAATCGCTTCGTATGAATTTCTATCTGTCGAATTCTTGCAGCCAGTTCCGTCTTCAGCATTGATTTTAATTATCCTGCACGCTACGGTACCTTTATGTGGTTGAGTATCTGGGCGACGATATCGTCGGTTGTGATCTCCTGAGCCTCGGCCTCATAGGTGGTGATGACACGGTGTCTCAAGACATCTGGGGCAAGGGCTGTCACATCAGATGGAATCACATACCCTCGTCCCGGCAAAAACGCGAAAGCCTTGGCGGCTGTGATCAGGTTGATACTTCCGCGAGGGGATTCCCCAA
>PIVW01000421.1 GCA_003353825.1 Chloroflexota bacterium | reverse complement strand
TCAGCAGCCTACGTTTCTGCACAAGCGGCGGCGCCCCCCTGCCCGTTCCCCTGATCGAGAAATACATCGCAGAGAAAAGCATCCGCTTCAAGCAGGGCTTTGGCATGACCGAATTCGGGCCCGGTTTGTTTGCACTCGCTCCTGAAGATGCCATCCGCAAGGCCGGTAGCATAGGTCGTCCCAACTTCTTCATCGATGTTCGGGTTGTGGATGAAAACAACCAGGCTCTTGGCCCCAACCAGGCAGGTGAACTCTGTCTAAAAGGCCCCAGCCACTGTTCGGGTTACTGGAACGATCCAGAAGCCAGTGCCGCGGTCATTGACGGAGAAGGTTGGTTCCACAGCGGCGATGTCGTCAGATATGATGAGGACTGGTATTTCTTTGTCCTCGATCGCCTGAAGGACATGTTCATCTCCGGTGGCGAGAATATCTATCCGGTCGAGATCGAAAACGTGCTCTACCGGCACCCCGCCGTGCATATGTGTGCGGTTGTGGGCATTCCCGACGCGGGCTGGGGAGAGATCGGTGTTGCTTGCGTCGTCCTCAAACCCGAGACCAAAGCCACCGCTGCCGAGCTTTTTGCCCACATGCAAGATCATCTCGCTCGCTACAAGGCCCCTAAACGTGTCGATTTTATGGAGACGTTACCCCTATCGAGCATGGGCAAAATTCTGAAGCGTGAGTTGCGAGATAGGTTAACCGAGTCACCATGATTTATCACATCACCACGCAAAACACCTGGAACGCCGCAAGGGATAAGGGCGAATATCGAATCGACAGTTTGGATACAGAGGGATTCATCCATTGTTCGACCCAGGCGCAGGTCGTGCCCACGGCCAACCGCTTTTATTCCGGACAGAGGGAACTTGTGCTACTGGCCATCGATCCTGTAAAAGTAGATCATGTTATACTGTATGAAGAAGGTGAACCAGGTGAAGACTTTCCACACATTTACGGCCCTATCAACTTCAACGCTATCATAGAAGTAGTACCCTTCGAACCGGGAGCAAGTGGCGAATTCCACTTACCCGACCCTATTCAGAACACACGTCATCCCGCTCCCACATAAACACGACCAAACCATGACTCAACGAAAAACAGGTCGCGGCGTCGCCATCGTCGGCGCCGGCATGAGCCATTTTGGGGCTTTTCCTGAGCTGGCTTCTCGTGATCTTTTTGTCCGTGCCTTTAGCGCCATGCGCGCCTCAGTGGGAAAAGGCTTGGACCCGACCATGATCCAAGCCCTGTACATTGGTAACTACAGCAGCGAGCTCTTCGAAGGCCAGGGCCACATCGCCCCCCTCATGGCCGATTGGGCAGGCCTGGCGCCCATACCAGCCATACGGATCGAGGATGCTTGCGCCAGTTCGGGTGTGGCGCTGCGTCAGGGCATTATCGCCATTGCTTCTGGCATGTACGACATCGTGCTGGTTGGCGGGGTCGAGAAGATGACTGGTATGCCCACGGAACAGGTGACCGATGCCTTGTCCACGGCAGGTGATGCTCTATATGAGATCCCAGCCGGTTTCACCTTCCCCGGTTTTTACGCGGCAATGGCCTCTGCTTACATGGCCCGGTATGGGGCTACATCTGAGAGTTTGATGGCCGTGGGGATCAAGAATCATGACAATGGTGCACGGAATCCAAAGGCTCAGCTCGGCAGCACCATCTCCGATATTATGGCCGCCAAGAGGGCAAAAGCGCAGAAGAAAGGCTATGCCGTTCCCGCCTGGAAAAATGAGTTGGATTTTTTACACGATGATCGGGCCAACCCCATGATCGCCTGGCCGTTGCGCTTGTTCGACTGTTCACCTATCTCTGATGGAGCGGCGGCAGTGCTGCTGGTGGCGGACGATCTTGCCCCAGCCTTCAGCGATCATCCCATCCATATCATTGGCTCCGGCCAAGCAAGCGATGTTGCCCTGCACGACCGTCCCGATCCTACCATTCTTAGAGCTGCCCGACGTGCCGGTCAGCAAGCTTACGAAATGGCCGGTTTGACGCCTGCCGACATCCAGGTAGCCGAGGTTCATGACTGTTTCACCATCGCCGAGCTCCTCGCCACCGAGGACCTGGGCTTTTTCGATGCAGGCCAGGGATATGTAGCCGCTGTACAAGGTCTTACCCGCCGCCATGGGCTCAAGCCTATCAACACCTCTGGAGGATTGAAATCGAAAGGGCATCCGGTTGGGGCCTCGGGCGTGGGCCAGGTGGTCGAGATCTGGCATCAATTGCAAGGCAGCGCCGGCGAACGTCAAGTAACCGGCGACCCTGCTATTGGCCTAACCCATAATGTCGGCGGCACCGGCCAAACGGCTGTCGTTCACATCTTCGAGCGCAGATAACATGAGCACGCCGAATTTCACAAAAGCTGAATACGAGGCCTTCCTGCATGACCGCAAGCTGATGGGGTCTCACTGCCTTGCTTGTGGGGCTGTTTTTCTGCCCCCCCGTCCTCTGTGCAGCGCCTGCTATGGTGAGGAGTTGGAGTGGATGGATGTTGGCGCCAGCGGCACGCTGGTCGCTTTCACTGCTGTTCACATCGCACCCACCAACATGATCCTCGCCGGTTATGGCCGGGAGCGTCCGTACGTCAGCGGTATCGTCAAGCTGGATTCTGGCCCCAGCATCAGCGCTCAGATCACTGGCGTCGATGCCAACCAACCTGACGCCATCGCCATCGGCTCGCCCGTGGCCGCCCGTTTCATCGAGCGGGAGACTGGTGATGGAGTGCATTCGTTCCTGGTTTTTGATGTAATCAGCCATCGCTAAACAACAAGCTTACGAAGAGGCTGATCACCTCTCGCTGACTACTGATTTAGATGAATTATGACCACAAACCAAGCCCCCACCGCTGGCATCGCAGCCATCGGAACTTACTCACCTGAGGGCTATCTCACAGCGGCAGACATCGCCGAGGCTAGTGGCCTGCCCGAATGGGTTGTGCGAGAGAAGCTCGGTATCGAGAAAAAGCATATAGGCGGCCCAGATGACCATCCAAATGAAATGGGTATCAAAGCTGCGCTGGATTGCCTGGCCCAGACAGACATCACGCCCGAAGAAATCGATGTGGTGCTCTGTACCACCGAGGAATGGCGCGAGTATTTTCTGTGGACATCGGGCGCACATCTCGCCTACGAGATAGGCGCCACCAACGCCTGGGTGATGGATGTCCATGCTCGTTGTGCTACTACTGTTGGGGCGATGAAAATGGCTCGCGATATGATGATCGCCGATCCTGAAATCAACACGGTGCTCATCGCCGGTGGCTACCGCATCTCCGATTTCATCAATTTCGAGAATCGCCGCACAACCTTTTTGTGGAATATCGGTTCGGGTGGCGGAGCGATGTTGTTGCGCAAGGACTGGCCACGCAACCAGGTGCTCGGTTCCCACCTCATTGCCGATGGTATGATGAGCAAACATGTGATTGTGCCCGCCAGCGGTACGGTTAAGTTTCCCACGCCGAAAGCGATCGCCAATGCCGAGTTCTACTTTGATCTGGTGGAACCGCAGGTGATGAAGGAGCGGTTAAACGAAGTATCGATGGCTAATTGGCTGAAGTGTGTGGATGAGGCCCTGCGTAAAAGCGGGACCAAAGCGGACGGCAACCCTTACACTCGCGCCGACCTCGACTTCCTCAACATGGTACTCATCAAACCCTCCGGCCATCGCGACATGCTCGATCGCCTTGGCCTGAATGAAGAGCAATCAGTCTATCTCGGCCATCTCGGCCATACCGGCGAGCAGGACGCAATGTTCGGTATTCGTGAGGGGCTGGCCCAAGGGCGCCTCAAGGATGGCGATCTCATGGCCATTGTTGCTGCCGGCATCGGCTACGTGTGGGCGGCGGGCATTGTCCGATGGGGTGCCGGTTAGCGCTTATCGGAACCCCTTCTGCCTCACTCCGGCAAATGAATACAGCAAACTCTCAAAATACCAACCCACGAGGATGAAGATCATGCGTTTCAAAGACAAAGTCGCTCTCATCACCGGCGGGGCAGCCGGAATCGGCAAAGCAACCGCCATTAAGTTCGCCGATGAAGGCGCAGAGGTCGTCATCTGCGACGTCAAGGAGGATGTTGGCCGAGAAACCGCCGAGGAATTCGGGTTCGATTTTTATAAGGTGAATGTGGCTGACCGAGACTATGTTCAATGCTGGATCGATGGCATTGCCGAGCGACATAGCCGCATCGATGTTTTAGTCAACAACGCCGGCGTGTTGCGCGACGGCATGCTGGTGAAGATGAAAGAAGGCAAACTGGTCAAGCAAATGTCGGAATCAGACTGGGACCTGGTTATCTCGGTCAACCTGAAGGGGGTTTTCAACTGCACACAGGCTGTTGTCCCGATCATGATTAAGCAAGGTGAAGGAGTCATCCTCAACGCCAGTTCTATCGTGGGGATGGATGGCAATTTCGGCCAAACCAATTATGTGGCCACCAAGGCGGGCGTCATTGGCATGACCAAGGTTTGGGCTCGTGAACTAGGACGGTACGGTATCCGTGTCAATGCCATCGCTCCCGGCTTTACCCTCACGGAGATGGTACGCCAGATGCCTGAAAAAGTTCTCAACAACATGGTCTCCCATGTGCCATTGGGGCGCATGGGGGAGGTCGAAGATATCGCCAATGCCTACGCTTTCCTTGCCTCTGACGAAGCCAGCTACATCTCTGGCACGGTTTTGCGCGTGGATGGTGGCATTGTGGTGGGAACCTGAGTAATTGTCAATTGTGAATGGTCAATTTTCGATGATCAATGGTATCTTCTCAATAACTTGGGGAACCAACTCGTCCACGTAGGTGGACGTTCGGCGTAGGTTCGCAGAACCCCGCCTCCAGAGTCCGAATTGATTCGGCGAGTGCCCCGGAGTATTGAGAAGACACGATCAATGAGGTATATCCCATGGCGAAAGGCGATGACATTGAAGAAAGAATGATTTCTTTTGCAGTTGACATCATTGGGTAGCACCGCAGTTGAACTTGGAGTATGACGAAACTTGACGGAAACGGGTTCATGAGCAAACCTTTCTGAAAAACATCACATCATAAGAGAGGTCATCATGAACCCGCAAGAGCAA
>PIVW01001043.1 GCA_003353825.1 Chloroflexota bacterium | reverse complement strand
TCTTTTTCCTCGGAATTAAGCTTGATTATGTATCTTTTTGCCATCATGAACTCCTTTTTGAATGATTCATGATACCAGACACCACCTCACCTATCATAACTTCTGTGGTGAGGTACTAGCAGACTCCACCAGCGCAGAAAGGTGGGCGCAAGATCAAGCGCATCATAGGATACATGGCCGTAGCCGCCGACCTGGAGGCCCCTGCGGTAACGAAACACCGCCGTTTGCCAACCATCGACCCGGCTGGTTACGACATTGGTTTCTACCCATTCCTCAAAGCCCTTGGGGATTTTCTGGCCGCCGAACTGATTCCAGTTGCCACGCAAGCTTGCCCACACGAAGCGAGGGATCGGCAACGTCTCACGCTTGGACTTACCCGAATCCGCCCGGCCCATGCCAATGGCCATCGGCGACTTGAACTGTAGTGTAAGACGGGTGGTTTCCGCACTCGCACGCCGCTCTAACTCCGCCGCTGTGGTGTATCCCGCCCATTCACTACCCTCCGGCGTCCCCCGTACTTCAGTGATGAGGAACTCTGCCTGGCCCAGACGAATCCTCTGCCCTGGCCCCGCCAACAGCTTTTGCATGAATGCCTGAAACAGCGCCGTGTCGAGCAGCGTCAGGCGCAAGCGCGCTTGTTGGCCTGCACGTAATTTGTGTTTGCTCTTATGGGCAGATGGCAGTCCCCATACGGGCGATAGGGTGAACGGTTTGCGACCTTTGCGGTCGTGCAGTTCTGATGCCAATTCGGGGCGCACGGCGTCGATCAGCGCCAGGAAAGCGGCATGAGATAGATGCCCCTGTGTCATGGGCAGCGAGGCGTCTTGGATGGCTTGTAAATGGATGACGAGGGCGTGAAAGGTGGGCATGGTAGCATCCTTTTAATCTGGTTGGTTGGATGGTTGGTTTTTGCATATTTGTTGTTACGAAAGGGGTATCTTATAATGAATCATATGCACGACCTGCACAGCCGCATTAGGGATGCCGTTGATTCCCTAAGACTTCAAACTAACTGGCGTCCTGGCAGTGCAGTTCGCCACTTATTGAAACGCAAAGTCCGTGGGCATTTACCTGGAAATGCAACCCATCAAGATTATGAGCGCATTATTCGTACTGTCCTGGAGGATTCCGAGGCTGAAGTTTACGCCTATTGGTTTCAAGACACACCCTATGCGACGGTTGTGGCGGTTGTCGAAGAACGACATTGGCTTGTCATGTTCGACCTGCCAGGTTGGATGGAAAGCGCTTTCGTCGTAGA
>PIVW01001042.1 GCA_003353825.1 Chloroflexota bacterium | reverse complement strand
GTGATATATTTGATTTGATTATGAGTACTGCCAACACACCAGCCGTTCTTGAGATTTGGGGTATACAAATTTCCGACGGGGCGGGTTCCAAGCCTTACTTGAAAACAAGAGAAACCGCGTTCCTGACCGCAACGACCGGAATGTCTGTAAACGAGGATTTGCTGGTCAGCGGTTATATCTATGCATTTGGTGGTGTGCAGGTTTCAACCAAGCCTTCGGAGGTGGTTGAGGTTCGCAGTCTTGACGACATGCCGCAAGACGCGGGTGACGTGGTTCCTGAGTATAAACTCTATCGATTCATGAACGGAATCGACTGGGGAACCACACGAATGCGGCTTGAAAACGACGCATATGCATTGTTTGAGGGTGCCGACGTTTTCGTTACCTCCCAGACTTATTCGGGTACTGACCCTTGGATCTACGGCGATGGCACTATCCGTTGCGCTGGTAATGGCCTGACCTGGGAGATCACCTCCGATAATGCCACGATGTTCGACATCACCGCTGGCGGCTGGGGAATGGATTACTCAACCCTAAAGACGACGGGAGATAATTGCTCGCTGGGCACGATCGTTGCGCCTACGGTTTCCGATCCCCTCCTGGGCACACGGTTCATTTCCACAAGGTCGCTGTTCCAGGGCTTCAAGACTGGGTTAACCTTGGTTAATCCCGGAGCACTCCATGTGGACATTTCATTCTTCTATGATGCCGTTGACGCCGTAGGTCCCATGCTGACGATCGATGGGCTAACCAAGGCAGCGATCATTGAGGCTACAGAAGTCACGATGGCTAGTCCCAACTCCAGTTTCCTGGAGATCACGCCTACCGTTGAGAACCCGGTTAACTGCACGAATATTACCTTAGCAGACGGGCAATCGTTCTTTTTGCCCGGAAGTACGGGCGCGATCACGCTCTTTGCGGACGCTTCCGTCGCTGCCGAAGCGATCACATCCGTGACGGACAGCTCTGGTATTGCACGGTTTAACTTCACGGCGCCCCCCACCCTGTTCATCGGCCAACAAGTTACGGTTTCAGGGTTTACCACAAACGCCGTGTACAACGGGACGCATATAATCTCTGACACTGGCACAGGATACTTTGAGGTCCTGACTATTGATTTCGGCTCGAATGAAACCGGGAGCTTCCTATCGAATTCGGTCACGGTTACGTCCGCCGGGCACGGGTTGTCCGACGAGGACGCGGTGTTGATAACAGAAACAGTCGACTACAACGCTGGATCGTGTGTCTACGATACCCA
>PIVW01001041.1 GCA_003353825.1 Chloroflexota bacterium | reverse complement strand
TAGTTGGCATGAGTAGCTGGGGCTTGGAATCCCATTCGGTTCGCGCCCGCAAAAAGCGTCCGGAATGCTGGAAAATATGGACTACTTTCGGCCGAGGCTGTTCTCTAATTCCTGGTTTTTTGTCAATAGGCATATTCTGTTCTTTATCCTTGCCGGGTTCACTGTTCTCTTCGCGGTAGGCTTGCTCCGCATTATGGCTTTCAAAGACGTTGATGGATCAATGTGTGGAACGCGTTTGTCCAATTGACATCGCAAAGCCTCGGTCGATCTCACCTTCGCCATCGTCCCGGCTGGGACATACTATCCGCGTTTACGGATTCTAGTTGTTCTTATGCACTAGCCTCCGAATTGGTCCATCGAAAGTCAGTCCCATCACACCACATACGATGCATGATGACCGCCAGTTTTCTTGCCACAGCAATTTTGGCCTTCTTGAAGCCAATGCGTTTTGCCAGCCTGACACCCCAGGCCTTGATGGGGCTCCATTTCGGTACACGTGTCAGCAGAACACCGGCTGCCTCGAACAGGTAACATCGCAACATCCCGTCACCGCATTTGGAGATCCGGCCCATTCGGTCAATCTCACCCGAGGCATAGCGTTTTGGCGTAAGGCCGATGTAAGCGCCAACGCTTCTTGATCGCCTGAAGCGAGCCGGGTCATCTATTGCCGAAATAAAAGTCAACGCAGTGATAGGCCCAACCCCGGGAACAGTTGTCAGACGCCGTGCTGCATCATTGTCGCGTGTCATTTGCAGGAACATACGATCAAATTCGGTGATCTCTGCTTTCAACTGTTCGCGAAGGCCCAACAAAGGAAGTATTGCCCGCTCTAGAATTGGACGTTGTTCTAATAGCTTTCGCACACGGATTGGAAAAGCAGAACGCCCAACCTTACCGATTATCAGACCCAAATTCTTCATTATCCCCCGCATCTGGTTCTCAACATCCCGTTTCATCTTCACCAACAATGCACGGCTGTTCAGCGCTGCTCGCACTTCGTGACACGACAGCCGTTTGACCTGCACCTCCCGGAACCAGCCAGCCTGCATGATCCGGGCAATCCCAATCGCATCATTACGGTCGGTCTTGTTGATTTGCATCGCCAAAGCTGCCTTGGCGTGACGGGCATCAATGCAGATCACCGGCAGACCACGTGCCTTCAATTCGTGCCAAAGCCATGTTGACGTTGGGCCGCTCTCCAGGCCGATGCGGGAAACCTCCAGAGCTTTATCCGCTAAATAGTCAGATATAGTCTCCGG
>PIVW01001040.1 GCA_003353825.1 Chloroflexota bacterium | reverse complement strand
CGAAATCATGTTACGTGATTTGAGACCCGATAAGTTCAACATTGCATTACCTCCAAAACTTTTCCCTGATTATACTACCACTACATATGGGTGCGCCACGCGAAATCCCAAAGAGCCAGAAAAAATCAACGCGTCTCCAATTGTCGGACATCATCTACCACCCGGGCGCCCTGATCTCGGTCCTGGCAGTGAACGATAAAAAAGGTCCTGACATCGCCCTGCACCACCGCCTGACGGAGCGCACAAAACTCCTCCCATGAGAAAGACTCCACGAACAAAGGCAGATGATCTGTCGCCGATGTTATGGCAAGAATATCTTGTGCGGTGAGTCGTACATTGCCGATATTGCGCGGTTTGAAAGCCAGCACATTGCCGAAATCGCGCAATAGGGTCCAGATTTGCTTCGTGGTTACATCGCGAGCAAAGACGCCTCCTCCGAAATGTCCGAGAAATTTACGTAGATAGGGAACGAGAAACTGTTCGGCCATCGGGCCTGAAACAAGATCAGTCACATTGTCTCCTATGTGCCCTAGCACGGAGCCCGGTGTCCAATAACCACCGTGCCAGGTCGTCGCATACCCTCCCCAAATCTCGCCGCCTACCACCCGGCGCTGGTCTTCGATCAAGTCAATGACCGCTTGTGTGCAGCGTTCCATCAAGCGGTGAACCTGATTTGGCTGCAAGGAAAGATCAAGAAAGAAATCGTTTCCCCGGTAAGCTTTGGCGAAATCACTGGGATTAGCGTCCAATGCCCTGGGTTGTACAAGAAAGTGTCCGCGTCCCCGCCTGGCTGCCCAGCGATTGGCCTTGGTTAGAATCTGACCCCAGGGGCTGTCGGCATCATAGCAAATTCGCTCCCAGTTAAAGGTATCATAATCCTCTATCAGCGGATGCATGGCACTTGTCTGGGCATAGAAGCCGACCTGTGCACCTGCCACCGTCGCTGCCGCGTGTTCCGCCCATCCGATACGGGGCTCGAACACAGGGATGAAATCATCATCCAGTTCCCACTCGGCCTTTGTCTGCCAAAACGATTCGAATTGAGCGAGGCGATAAGTGAGGTGTTCCTGTAACTGAGCATCATCGAAAAAATCAAAGGTCTCTAGCGGCCGTGGTGTTTTTACATCGATTGATAGATCCCAATGGCTCTTTGGGATTTCGCGTGGCGCACCCATATGTAGTGGTAGTATAATCAGGGAAAAGTTTTGGAGGTAATGCAATGTTGAACTTATCGGGTCTCAAATCACGTAACATGATTTCG
>PIVW01001039.1 GCA_003353825.1 Chloroflexota bacterium | reverse complement strand
ACATATAGATAATTGGGAGGCGAACAAACCAGATTGGGCCTTGGTTGGTATTGGTATCCTTACACCCCCTATGCATCGTTACGTGAGTGATCCTCTTCCTAATGAACTGTTAAATCTAGAGAATGAAATTGAAGAACTGAAACGCGTAATAACGTCATACAAGGAATGCCCCGTCGGGGATATTTGTAATCGGCTTTTTGGGGTGAGTCCCACCCAGGTTATTCAAAAGATGCTTTAAGTATTTGAAAAGACTTGACAAACGACGTTTCCCCCTTCTGTATTTTAGGCAACAGTGCAAACGGAGGGAAAACGATGGCTCTGAGTGTTACTATTCCGATCAGCACCGAGGTGATTGAAAACAATCCGGACTGTAAGGTTGAGGGGCACTATGAAAAAGGCCGGGTGGTCATCAGGGTTGATACGCGGCATCAGAATCACTATCACCGCCTGGGTATATCGACGCACACGAAGCTGCACTGGGGGGACGAGTATGCATATGAAGTTCAGGAACTGAGTGGATTTTCCTGGCCGCTTCGGTATGTGGTGCGGGCCCGTAAAGGGTATTACTTGGATGGGCAGGGGCAGCGCGTCCACTTCACCACCCAGGCCACTGGGATTGACAGTCGACGTAAGGTGTCGGCGGTGTTGATGCGCGCGGCGGTGCTGGTGGTGGTGATCGCTGGGGCCGGTTACCGCAAGACGAGTTGGTTGTTGGATCAATTGTTTCAGGTGGTGGTGTCCAAGTCGGCGCTGCAGCGTTGGGTCGAAGAGGTGGCCGCGCAGTTGCCGGACGGGGATGAGATCATCCGTCGTCTCAACGCGAAGCAGGCGATTCACGAAGCGCATTTCGACGAATGGTTTCCCAAAGGGATCGATACTTGCGTCTTGGTGATACGCGATGAGCATGGACGGATTATCACGACGCAGGCAGTGGATAAGAAAGATGAGGAAACGGTCAAACCGTTTTTGCAGCGGTTGCAGAGGCTGGGGTTGAAGCTGGATACGTTCTACATTGATGGCTGTCAAGCCTACTACAATGCGATTCGAGCTGTATGGGGACAAGCGGTGCAGATCCAATATGACTATTTCCATATTATCCAGAATGCCTGGCGTCATCTGTGGAAATGGGCGGTGGCGCATCGTCGTCAACTCAAGAAGCGCAGCGAAACCGTCACCACGCCCTGGTATAAGAAGAAGATGGAAACGTTGGCCAGTAGTCTGTGGAAGAGCCGCTATCTGCTCTTCAAAGCCGATGAACGGTTG
>PIVW01000420.1 GCA_003353825.1 Chloroflexota bacterium | reverse complement strand
ATGAACTCACCGTCAGCGTCCCGTCTTACAGGGGTGTCGAAACCGCTCCCGCGTGTTCTCGAAACAGTTCCATCTTCGTGTTGATACATTATCCCCTTGTTCCACTCTTCAACTCTGTCTGGCTCGGGGTGTGCTATCCGAAGGTCCTCTCGCTCTTGCTCTATCTCATCTAGTTTGTCAGTTGTACGACGATCCTCTTGATTGAATTTCCTCTTGTTTCGCAACTCTAGCTCGGCTTTGTTCAATTCAGCGAATCGTTTTTTTGCTTCCGGGGAAAACCACTCGGGAGCCTCATGCACCGCACCCTTATTTACTTCGCGTCGGTGCCTTAAATCTGCTTCGCCTTGCTGGAACTGCTCGATGCCTTGGCGGTTTCCGTCCCCTATATCGTCAGCAAACAATTTATCCCTTCTGCCTCTCGCTTCGGCTCTGCCTTCTCCTGCTATTTCCGCTTCCAAGTCCAGTTGTGCTTGCGGAACGAATACTGGCTCAATCTCAGGGTTCGGAAGTGGGCGTCCGTGTTTCCTCGCCCTCTCGTTACCCCGTTTCATAGCGTGCCATTTCGGTGTGCCCTCCTGTGGCATATCTCGGAGTTTATTATCCAGTAAGTTCCCGTCGTCCTGTCTTCCCATCCCAAGCCCGCCACCAAGCTGTCCCTGTATAGGCCGATTTTCAATCTGGCGTCCAGCACCGGGTTGTCGCCAAACGCCTTCTGGCGCAGCCTGACGCCCTACGCCAGCCCTTCTCCCACCTCGCATCTGCTCACGACCGAACATTTCCTGCATCCGGTTTCGATGCTGTTGGTCCTGCATAAGCCGAGCCATAGCGTACTTCTGACCACGGCGCCTTGAATTCGCCTGCCCTGCTGCGTAAGCACCTATTAACCCGGCTCCTGCTTGGTGTTTGAATGTAATAGCCATTATTTGTTGTCCTCGTTTATGTTAAATGCCTTTGTCTTGGTCATTTTAAGGGTTGTACTGATTATTAACACGAATCAATAACAATGCTGAGTACGTGACAGGATCGGCTCCTGTGTGGATATGGCCTGTTTCCTCGCCAACAGTCGGCTCAGTCAGACTGTGTTCATGGGAATTAGCACCGCTCAGTGATGCCGCGTTCTCGCCGCCAGTGTATGCAGCAAAGGCAGTGTAGGCATGCCAAGTAAAACTTGCTCCTACATTGTCCGATGACCATTGATTCCAGAAAGACGTACCGCCAGCGCGGTGATTGTGATCGCCATCGTCGTCAGTCTTTGTTATGCCGGTTTCGCTGCGCCCGGTGTTTCCTGCGACTGATGGCCCTATGTCGCCTACGTCGTCAATAGACTTGAGGAATCTGCCTGTTGAAGCCGAGTGGACCACCCATCCGTCATTAGCTACAGGTTCGATGGTTGTCCATTTCAGATCGCCAAACTTCCCGTCCATATAGGAAGATACACAGATTTTCACACCACTACCATTGACTCGGTACGCTATCACATCGTCTTCCAGTACGTTCACGTCACCTGCGCCAGTTTTCGGTAGGTATACGTAATAAGCCTCGCCAGTTTCGTTATCGCCGTCCCGGTCGCACGTCTTTACTGAAACTCGCGGATCGCTAGTGTTGCTCTCCCAGTTGTGCTGTGCCTTGCCATGCACGACGGCAGCGTCCTGGGTACCTCCTATCAGCAGCCAATTGACCTCCTTGTCATTGTCATCTGTCAGAGTCGAAATCTCATCGTCGAGGTCTTCCGGGTGCCCTCCTTCCGGTGCCTCCACCACGAAACCCGGGTTCTGCCCCACTCGCCAGAGTACGGCAGTTGGGCTTGGCGGGGTGTAATCCAGAGTGCCTTGCGTCGGTAAAAAAGCCGGAAAGACTTGGCCCACTGAATACGCGCCTGTTGACCGCCTTCCATACGGCTTGGCAACCGAGATCCCAGGCTTGTCGTCGTTTCCCTCTTCGTAATCAATGAATTTACGGATGCGTGGATCGAACCCTCGGCAGATTACATAGTCCTCTTTGTCGTCTTCAGCCGCAACCTGAACCATCGCGCAGTACGGATTTACCCCTTCACCCTGTAACTTAGCATATTCGCCAGTTGTAGGGTTGAAAGGGGAACCTATTCCGAAACCGGGTGTAGGTCTTCGTTTATGACGATAGTTCACGTAATGACCTCCTATCGAACGTCACAAAGTAATTGAACCTTGCCGATGCTGGGGATCGTCTCGACGGATCCTCCATCAACGTATGCAATGCTTAATAACACGTCAATGTCGTCGCCCGGCGAAAGTGCAGTCGCTGTGATGGTGAAGTCGGTATTAGCAAAAGCTGTCGCCTTGATGTTGTTTGCACCTGCTGCCGAAGCAAGGTCAGCACTGATCGTATTGTCGCCGTCCATCTTGTAGGCGACAATATCCAGTGTACATGTCGTGTCTGTCGCGTTGGTCAGGCACGCGGCATAAAACCTTAGCTTAACAGTCTGACCTGCAACATATTCCCACGGAAGCTGGATAATCGCTCTAGCGTATCGCGTACTCGATGTACCTTGTACGTCACCCGCTTGAATAGCTGGATGCCCTGTACCGTGCGTGCCACCAACCAACCCGAGGTCGTCGGTTCCCGCAGCCCCAGGCAGGTTCGTACCGAGAGCGTCGTAAGTTCTCCACGAAGTCCACGGCACATTAAATGCTTGCAGTTCCGCTATCGCCAGGATGTCGCTCTTGGCTTTCGATGGCGTAATCTTTCCAGTAACTCGCAACTCTCCGGGGACTGTCACGTCACCGGGGAAATTTGTAGTGTTTGCCATTGTTATCTCTCCTTTAATTTAAGTATGGTGGTATCCAAATCGTCGTAAGTCCTTTGTATCACGAGGGTTGCAACCATCCGCCCGCCGAATCCGCTAATCCGGCGATCATAGACGCTTGGTCTTTCCATTCAGGGGCTATGTCATCTCTACGTTCGACGAACGAATACAATCCAACAAGCAGTTTGTTCCGCTCGTCTAATTGATACGCCATGAGTTTCATGTTTTCGTTCCAGATGTTCCGAAGTCCTTCAAGGCGAGCTACCTTGACGTTCATCAATTCCGCAACTGCTCTGTGCTGATGGTTTGCAATCGCTTCAGCATTTTGAACTGTTACTGCCGCACGGTACTTCAGAACCTCTAAAGCCAAGACGTGCATACGGTCTGTTGAACCGATGGTAGTATTTCGCAATGCTACCTGTTGACCATATAGCTGATGTTGGTTTGCCAGCTTTTCCCGAGCCAGTCGATCATTAAGTGCCTGAATCTGTTCATCTCGATCTCTGGTGTTTCGGGCGGTTATGTCCGTCACTACACTTGAAGTAGACAGTCCATCGTCAATGAGCTTCTGTAATTGAACTGATAGCGAAGCAGCGAATTGTTCGTTTATCCTTGCTGTTTCGGTTGTGCCTAATCCAGTCAGATACCCTGACGCAACTGCGGCGTGTGTACTGTAATCACTTGCCAAGTCGCCAAGGATACCACCAACAACGACTTCATAGGCATCTTGCTCAGTCTGCCCTTGTGCTATCAGTACCGCCGCTTCCGTAACGGCTGTATCTATGGTTGAAGTATAACTGGTTACGATGGCTTCTAACTCATCCATGTACGTATCAAGGTCTGCCGTATAGGCTACAATCTGCGAGTTCTGCTGAGTAGTTTCCGCTGTTAAATGCGTCTGCGTACTCGCTATCATCTCATTCCATCCGTCTACAACCTGATTGTAGCGGAATTCATTGGCGTCTCTTGCCTCATTGGCGGCTGTCGTATAGGAATTGCAGAGGTTCAGGAGAACCATTTCCGGCTGCATCTCCTGTTTTCCGAGTGAGTAAGTATTCGTGGGAGGGGTTGTGGTGTTGTCTGGCGTAACACCGGTGATTCTCCACCCCTGCGCAACGAGCCAGCCCATGACTTGATCTGGAACGCCTTCTACTGTCTGTGAAGTCCACCACACTTGGGTAAACGGATTAACGACACTAGGCAGATTAATAGTACCTTGGCCCGAGTTTTGAGCTGGAACGGTTGGGGCAGTTGCAGGAACACTTGGGTCTGCCATTGTTATCTCCATTTCCCGCTCGGCTCAATATCTGCCGAGACTGATTCAAAAGCCCACGGGTCGGAAGCAGATAGCCATAATACCATCCATTGACCTCTGGCCCTTGGGTAGACTGAATTGTTAATTTCCTCGTACCACGTTCCGCTACTGTGAAACATGGACGAAATATCACCACCGAGTAAGTCTGTTTCAATCGCAATCTGCCCGTGATCGGCTGCGTTTTCGGCTGTATCCGCCACAATCACCCGCCACGTAACTTCTGCACTTTCGGCTGCTATTTCCCCTACCATCCTCTGAAGTCGTCCGTATTCCCCTCTGGTTCCAAGGTGAATCGGCCCCAGAAGGACATGGGAATCTTCGGTCGACGTATCGAAAGGCCAGAACCCTTCTCTTGCTGTATCATAGAACCAATCGGTTCCCGTCTTGTGGATATATACCCCTCTGTCCGAATGCTGGTATGTAAGTGTGCATGTGGAATCCGTTATGCCTGTCAAGTCTTCTGGAAGCACGTCTTCCGAAATAGCCTTCAAGCCGCTTCCGTCTGCACCGACTGAATACAATCCTCTGGTTGATAGGAAATATACCGTGTCGTGCGCTACGCACCACGCATTTGCACCGATTATCCCTACTTCATCGGAAATACGCCTTCGGGGGCCATTTAGCGGATCGCCTGTCTGTACCCATGTTTCGCCTGAAGTAAATCCAATCAGGTAATGGTCCTTATGAGGAATCAGAGCCACTACAGACCCACCTTGTTCGCCAGCTTCTGAAAACTGGAACAAGGTGGGTCGAAATGCGTCGGACACATCGGCGCTCATCGTAGTGTCTGAACTATTTCCTACTCGGGAAGCTGTGACAGCCCTTCCCGAGAATGTTAATGTTCTGTCGCGGTAAACGATTGAAGACGGCCTCGACCCAGCAGAGATTCCGGTAAAGGAACCACCCCTGAGCCGTTTCGCAACGCCATCCTCCAATCGGCAGTTCATACTCCACTGACAGGGATAAGGCCCTCGCCCTTCAGCGATTGCGCGAAGTCCCTGTCGGCGTTGAACGCC
>PIVW01001038.1 GCA_003353825.1 Chloroflexota bacterium | reverse complement strand
TCAATTATGCCATCCCACCACGATTTCCCTGCCTCTAATTGAGCAATCAGTTCAAAAACGGACAAACAAGATTGTAGCCATAATGATCCAGGAATGAACTAGCAAAAGTGTGTGATGTCAAATGGTTCTCAAAATCATCAGCCAATTGGGGCAATTTGGGTGTCAGATGATTATGGCTGACGGCACGACGGGTTTGTTTCCAGACTTGTTCTTGCGGGTTCAACTCGGGGGCAGCGACTGGATATTCGATAATCTCCAAGCGGGGATTGTCCGCCAACAACTGACGGATAGGCGGTCCGCGATGCCAGGAAGCCCGATCCCAGAATAGCAAGATGGGACGATCAGGCAGGGTATCCAAGATCAACTGAAGGTGCTGGGCGCTGATTTCAGCGCTAAACGTTGCCGAGCGGGTGACAATTTCCTGCCCGGTATGCAAGTTGAGCGTGCCATAAAACCCGGCTTTGCTGCGCCCCGGATCAACGGCTACGATGGGGGTCTGACCACAGGGTGACCAAACAGCCATGGTTGTCGCTTGCAGGTACATCCAGGCTTCATCCTCACTCAAGATGATTGTTTGCGGTGCGTTTTGGGCCACATCTATCAGTTTTTTTCAACCTGGGCTTCGAATTCTGTCACGGCATGTTCACGGCGTGATTTGTACACTTTTTCAGTTCGCTGGTAGGTGAAACCGCAGCGGGCGAAGAGCGTATAATAAGAGGTACGACTATCCCATTGTATATCAAACCAGCTTTGTACGGCACGTACCAGATCTTCGATTGTCCAGTGCTCACCACTGGGGGTATGGGTATCCCATCCAAACAGATCATGGGGTGTATACTGGTGTAGCTTTTCGCGCAGTTCTGTGATCTGTGCCTGCGTCATTTTGGCGCGATTACGTCCATCACGATGATCGACCAATCCGCTCACCCCGTGCTGACGATACTTACGACACCACTCCATCAAACTGGTCGGGGTACTCCCTGTAAGTCGGCAGATTTCCGGTACCGCATAGCCTTGCGTATACATCTGAACGGCTTGATAACGTGTTCGGGTAGCCGCATCCTTTGTGTCTCGATACGCCCCCTGTAGTTCCTTCGCTTGTTGTTCGCTGATTTGAAATCGTTTCTTTGGCATTCCCTTATTATATGTCTTTGTTCTGTTTTCTCAATAAGCTTGATATACCACTTACAGGTATGTCCAAGCGAAAGTATGCATCAAAAATCTCGCTGCTACATATTCTGCGATCTTTGCGCCACTGCATTTC
>PIVW01001037.1 GCA_003353825.1 Chloroflexota bacterium | reverse complement strand
ATCAACCCAAACAGCAGCGGCAAATCGTCAATTTGTTCGGTCTGAATCGTCATTTCTGTGTCCATGGTCATGGCTTATCACATTCTTGCTTTTCGTCCAAATTTTGAGCGAACCCAGAGCAATACCATCTGTTGTAAAAGTTGTGAGAAGTGGCACCTCCATTTCATGCTCCTGCCGCAGTTCTTCAGCCCACTTGATCACCTGCTTGTGCGTGCCCCCGCCATTGGCAAAGGTGCGGTGCCGGTCATGCACCTCCGCCGGGCCATCCAAAGAAGAACATAACCTGACATTGTCTCGACGTTTGATGTCTGCGATGATCTCAGGTTTCATCAGCGTCAGGTTGCTGACGATGGAGAAGCGTATTTCGATGTCTTCCTTTTGAGCGCGCTGTGTTGCATAGTCCATAGCCTTCTGCACCAAATCGTAGCGCAGCAAGGCTTCCCCGCCCTGAAATTCGATGCCAATCTCCTTTCGCCCTCGGCGGGGCACGGAGAAGAAGAAGTCCACCGTCTTGTACAATACCTCTTCGCTCATGTCCCATTCATCCGTCGACAACGACTGTGCTTTGGCATGGCAATAACTGCACACCATGTTGCACCGATTGGTCACCACCATGATGAATAGAGCGGGCGGTTGGTGCAAGAAACTGTAGCGGGCGCAGTGGGCTGTGGCAATATCTTTAGCGTTGCGGGGCGTGAGGATGACACCTAAATCCTCCAACGCGGAATACAGCATCGTGTTTTTTTCTAAACGGCGACGAAGAAAGAGTTCGTATTCGTCAGGATCAAGAATAGCCCAGGCGCGATGGCGGGTAGTGAGCAGGATATGCTCGTCATCGAGACGATGGGAAAAGTATTCGTTTGGTGTATAGCCTGCACCGTTGGGCGGGCCATATCTGCCGTAGCGGGTTCTGAAATAGGTGAGCATCGTAAAACCTAGTCTAAAATTGAATACTTTACCTTAGCATACTTTTCTCCTCTTTCGACCGGTCATTCCGCCAGTTCTCACCTACCGCTTTTGGCAAGTCCTACCTGTCGCATCCGCCAGACTAGCTCACTTATCGTCAAGTAATACCTCCCTTTGCAGCCAAACAACCGCCTCGGTGCGCGAACATACTCCCATTTTTTCGTAACAATTTCCTAAATGGTACCGCACCGTGCGTTCGCTGATCCCCAACGCTCTCGCAATCCGGCCATTCGTCCCGCCCTGTCTTAATAACTGTAACGCCTCCCGTTCTCGCGGGGTAAATCGATTCACCCAATTCTGC
>PIVW01001036.1 GCA_003353825.1 Chloroflexota bacterium | reverse complement strand
ATAGATCCAAGAATGACGGCCGCAAGGCGGGTGGTAGCTATTCTGACTATGTCAAGCTGTCCAACGGAGACGGCACCTTCAGCAAAATCACGGTACCGATCGCCGACAGTCTTATCGAATATGACAGGATTGTAGATTCGGGAGATTTCAACGGCGACGGCCTGACGGACTTTTACTATTATAGATCCAAGGATGACGGCCGCAAGGCGAGTGGTAGCTATTCTGACTATGTCAAACTTTCCACCTGGTCACCGCCGGACTATCTTACCGGGGTGACCAACGGCCTCGGGCTGGCCTCCAACCTGACATACAAACCAGCCACCGATGCTAATGTATACACTAAAGGCACCGGTAACGGCTCGGCGGTTCGTGGCTATGGAGACGTCATCCAGAATGTCATCGCGCCGGGCTATCTGGTGCACAAGCTTAAGGCCGATGATGGCATCGGCGGGCAAAACAGCCAGAGCTATCATTATGAGGCCATGCGCTCGGAGGTCACCGAAGTCGGCGGACTTGGCTTTGAGAAGATGATCGTTACCGATGATGGCACCGGCATTGTGACCGAATCTGTCTACAGCCAGGACTATGCCAGTAATTTGCAAGGCCTTCTAACATCGACGACGACCACTGCGCCCGACGGTACGCTCATGAGCGATAAGCAGATCACCTGGGCGGTATCCTCCTCCTCCACCACGGATGGCACGGACCTGTTATTCCGCTATGTGCCCACCAGCACAACCATCAGCCGCGATCTGAACGGGGCCTTTGTCTCGCGCATTATCGAAAAAACCACCTACGATGCCTACGGCTTTCCCACATCGTTGAGCGTGGCCACCATGAACGCTGGCGGTTCAAACGCCCATCTCAAAACCACCACCAACACTTACAGCCATGATGCGTCGAACTGGATTCTTGGCCGCCTGAGCGATGCCAGCGTTACCCACAGGACGGGTGAAACCGGACAGCAGCAAATTGTGAGCGAGCAGGCGGAAGTCTCCGTTCCTGTTGATGTCTTTGAGGATGATTTTGAGAGCGCCACCTCTGGCTGGATTGATTCTGAGTCTAATTCCGTTAACTCCATTTACTCCATTGACTCTACTAACTACTCCTTATCCTCATTCCTGGGCCAGTTTGGAGGAACCGGGGGAGAACAGGGGATCTCAAAGACATTTACGCTTTCCGGCAATGCCAGCCAAGCGACCCTGGAGTTCGACTTTAATGAGATCGATGATTGGGACGGGGAAGATTTCATCGTCTTCATCAACGAT
>PIVW01000419.1 GCA_003353825.1 Chloroflexota bacterium | reverse complement strand
ACTGGTTGATAACGTTGGGAAACTATTTGCATCGCCCATTTAATAAAGAAGTTGTACACATTCTTAATAAACGAGCACTAGTTGCTCATAACTTCATATGACTTCCGTCCAGTACTGGTTTTCCACTTGGTTGTATTTTCACTCACATATGGTTTATTCACTTTGATTATACCAACCGCCGCCGTCATCATCCCTAACTGGAACGGCAAACAACACCTGCGCGTGTGCTTGGATAGCCTGCGCCGACAGACGCATCCTGATTTTGCAGTCATCGTCGTCGACAATGGATCGACGGATGGCTCGTTAGAAATGCTGCGCGCCGACTACCCTGAGGTTGCGGGCCTGGAACTAGACGATAATTACGGCTTCGTGATTGCCAGCAATCGCGGTGCTGAAATCGCCAATGCTGACGTATTGGTGATGCTCAACAACGATACCGAAGCCGAACCACAATGGTTGGAGGCCTTGTGCCGGTCGTTGGCCGAACACCCCGAAGCAGGATCGGCGGCCAGTAAAATGTTGCTCTTCGACAGGCGGGATATATTGCATTCGGCCGGGGACACGATAGGGGCGGGGTACATGCCCCAAAATAGGGGTGTGTGGGAAGTAGATGAGGGGCAGTACGACGAAGAAATCGATATATTTGGTCCTTGCGGAGGGGCAGCAGCTTACCGCAAGGAAGCGTGGGAGCAAGTGGGCGGCTTCGACGAACGATTATTTATGTACCTGGAAGATGTCGATATCGCCTGGCGATTGCAAGAAGCAGGGTGGCGTAGTGTGTTCGCAGCAGAGGCACGTGTCTATCATCATCTCAGTGCCACGGGCGGGGGGGGGATCGCCAGTTATTATGTCGGGCGCAACACCATTCTGGTACAGAAAAGACATTTATTGCCCGAGGATTGGCGGGTCCATAAACGAGAGATATTCAGCGAACATAGTAAGGTGGTTGTCGATGCCTTGCGCGCCTGGCGGGGTGAAGCAGCCCGGGCGAGATTGCGTGGTATATTGCATGGACTTTTGGGGTTAGAAGGCAAACGGCACTAGCGCGTCTCATGGCTTTTGGCAAACACTGGGAATGGCGATCATTTGGCGAGATTGATGGTTCATTAAAAGCCTTCATTCAATCGCTCGACCTGGTGTATCGATCCGAACGACCGTTGATCGATACCTATCTGTTGACCCCTGGCTGCTCCACCAATATTAAGTTGCGGCGCGACACTTTGAAGCTCAAGCGGTTTATCGAAGCGCGCGCACCCTTCGAATGCTGGTTAGAAGATGAAGCGGATGTCTATCGCTTTCCGCTGGGGTTAGATACACTGGTAGCGATAGAAAGCGCGTTGGGGATCAAACTTAAAAATCGTCCTCAAGTCTCCACACAGCGAGCCCTATTGATGGCATCGTTGCAAAACGCCACGCTCCCTGTCTGCGAGATCACCGTTGAGAAAAAGCGAACGCTGTACCACTGGCGCCTGGGTGCGACGAGTCCAGTGATTGTAGAACTAACCGCCATTCATACACCTGAACGAACCTCAACGGTTGCATTGGAACACCCCCAACTGACCGTCTTGCAAGCTGCTTTCGATATATCCCCTTTTAAAGCAAACCCGCTGAAAGCACACTCGCTTCGACCCCAAAACTACCTGCAGGCATTGTCACGCTGGGCGAGTCCGACCATAGATTAGAGATAGGAGATTCAAGTCCCTAATTCTCAGTCCTTAAACATGAAGCTGTTTTGGCTCTTTCGGGATCTGCGTAACTCCTACTAGAAAGGCGTGATTCGTTAGCACAAACAACACGCAACACGTTGAATCGCTGTTTTTGAACAATCAGGCAGCGTTTTCCTGCGGTAATAACGATTACAAACAATTTGACAGCATGTCTCAGGCCTTTTAAAATTAGGTAAAGATGTTGCGCCTGCACAGAGTTGGCGCATTTCTCGTTCCAGGCTAAACAACCAGGAGGCGGTCCATGTCGAAAAAAAAGAAACATAACAAAGCTGCAAAAACAGAAGCGCCTGACACCACTCAGGATCGAGAGATAATCCCGGCAAATGTTAGCGGTGATCCAGTGTCGCATCCGCCTAAGCTCAAGAAGAAATTCTACGAAAGTGAACTGGCCCGCCTGCAAATCGAGTTGGTAAAAATGCAAGAATGGATTAAGCATGAAGGCCTAAAGGTGGTGGTCATCTTCGAAGGGCGAGATGCAGCCGGTAAGGGTGGCGTGATCAAACGCATTACAGAACGTCTGAATCCTCGAATCGCCCGTGTGGTGGCACTACCGGCCCCTACCGAGCGACAAAAAACGCAATGGTACTTCCAGCGTTATGCCTCGCACCTGCCCGCCGCGGGTGAGATGGTGTTATTTGATCGCAGTTGGTACAATCGCGCCGGAGTCGAAAGGGTGATGGGTTTCTGCAGCGATGAAGAGTATTGGGAGTTCCTGCGCTCATGTCCTTACTTTGAACGGATGCTCGTGCGCTCGGGTATTATTCTGATCAAGTATTGGTTCTCGGTCAGCGATGAAGAGCAAGAACGCCGCTTCCAGGCACGATTACACGATCCTACCAAACGCTGGAAGCTCAGCCCCATGGACCTGGAATCTCGATCACGTTGGGTGGAATATTCGAAAGCAAAAGATGATATGTTCGCTTACACCGATATCAAACAAGCGCCTTGGTATGTCGTAAATTCAGATGTGAAGAAACGTGCCCGCCTGAATTGCATTAACCATCTTTTGGGTCACATTCCGTACGAGGATCTGACCCCCGAGCCCATCGAACTTCCTCCTCGCGTCGATAAGATATCCTACATCCGCCCGCCCATGGATTACCAGACCTTTGTGCCCGAGGTATATTGAGCGAGACTGAGGAAGAACCCAAACCTGGCAACTACTTGGGTAAGGACTTACGACAAAATAACTTAAGGAATCGCTGGCTCTTTGGTAGATTCCGTGCATCTGCTCAAATGAGATTATGATTCTCAGAATTACATTCGGGACAGCGGATTGTAGTAAAAGACATTTCCTTTCCTCCTGAATATGCTTGATGTAATCTTGAGGAATATTATGTCTATTTGTTTGTCTTACCAAATCCCATTCAACGACCCCAGTGCCCCAAGTACACAAGATCAAGTTACGATTAGGCAAACGGAGTGGTCGCATATTACAAATGACCCAAATACCGATTACAACATCGTCTGGAACTTCAATGCAGCAATGCAGCAATGCAGGAATCGCTACGCTTTTTCGACGAGTATTTGAAGGGCGCGGGGCAGTAACTCCACGGTCTGTGTTTGATCGAGTGATGATCGGGCGCCTACCCTCTTGGCGAAGCCAAGCCCGCGTTTACCTTGTCATCTGAATCATATTTCTTAGATTTGAGGATATCGTGGTTCGAAGATCGTCGATATTTTGATAATAATTGACTCTAAGAGGCGAGAGATCGAATTGAAGTTTTGTCCCTTCCTTTGCTATCAACAAGAAATCAAATGCTTCATTACCGACACCGTGAGCATACCCTAACTCATAATATACATTTGGACTTTCATAGCTTAAATCAAAGATAATAAATTCAGCTCTTTTTATAAAATTTGTTATTTCTTTCAGCACGGTTCCGGATGCTACATTCTGGTCAATACGGTACGGACGCAAACCAAGGCCTTCGCATGCTGCACGGATAACCTCGTATTCGCCGTCCATATCCTCCCTAAACGGCATCACAACAAGAACCCGATTTAATTCAAATTTCCCCCCGTCATAGTGGCTATCATTGAGGTCGGTCAATTGGCTATCAATAGACTCATGTTCAGGCATTGCGATTCTCCTTACAGTTTGGAATACGAATCAGAACATGGAGGGGCGCGATACATCTGGGGAATAGGCTCATTAGTGGGGATTCATCGACGACAGTGGGGGCAGGTTGCTGTGGGCGGGCGATGTTCAAACTCCTCTATGTTTTTGGATTCTAGTCTAGGGTAGATTGTATCATAATTGCTTCAGTATAACTGTTCAGTTCCAAAGTTAATATCGCCGTTGCGATCTCAAAATAGAACGCTGATACTGCAGAAGGGACCGATCTTCACACATCTTTAAGAAATCTGTGTCAATCTGTTCGTACCGCGTCCTCTGCATTCCACAAAAAGACGTACCAAACATGGACATTCTATCAGGGTCACAACATGAGCAAACCACACATCACCCAAATAGACATCCGCAAATTCCAGGCCCCTTTTCCTGAACCCATCACCTACGCTTTGGGCAATTGACGCATTCAGCCACTGTCTTCGTTCGCGTTTACGCAGATAACGGTTTGTACGGCACGGGCGAGGCTAGCCCCGATCCCTGGATCACCGGCGAAATCCAGGATATCTGTTTTGCAGCCGCCCGCTATCTTGCCCCCCACTTCTTGGGTAAGAACCCCCTGGCTTTGTCAAGCCGTAACGCAGAACTGCAGCAATTCCAAATATGGAAATTTCGCAGGGACGACAAACTCGATTTTGTTGCGATATTGCGATCATCTCCCTACTGAAGGTGGCAAATTGTGTATTAGGCAAATACATCTTGCACAAATGCCCTCCTCTTTTTCGGAGTGGATTTCGCCGAACGACGGGGTTTCACCCGCGAAAATGTCTGATACTAGGGTAGTTCATTCCTCAGCCGATGTGTAACATGCGCTTGACTAATACAGAAATTGTACATCTTCTATTACAATACTGAATGGTGTCCTATCAGTTAATATGTAACCATCACCCAAATAGGATGACGCGTAGCCTGTAGAACATTTTTCTCTCCTTGAGAAAGATTAGGGTATTGGAGATTTACGAGCATTCGCTCATCACCATCGTAGCAGAACGCCCTTCCCCCGTCACCCGTAATTTCCACAGTATTTCACCTGTGGATTCCCACAGGTCAGAGGGTAAAGCGTTCCAAGTCCGCATCCCGCATCCATACCACCACTTCCGAGCGCGAGCCGACGCCCAACTTGCCCAAGATTTTACCCACATGATGTTCCACCGTGCGCTCGGTGATGTGCAGCTCAGCCGAGATTTCACGGTTGCTCTTGCTCTGCGCCAGCGCCCGCCGCACGTATCGCTCGCGATCGGCTAACGCATCCCATCTGAATTTGAATTGCTCGTTT
>PIVW01000032.1 GCA_003353825.1 Chloroflexota bacterium | reverse complement strand
TCGCAAGGAAGCCAGCGCCCCCAACAAGACCCGCATCGGCCTCATCAACGGCAAGGAGTTGCTGTACTTGCTGGTCAAACATCGAGTGGGCGTGGTGGAAAAAACGCTCAAGGTCATCAGCTTGGATGACGAGTGGTGGGGCGAGCTCCTGAACGCCGGGGAAGCAGAATCAGTAGCCGAGCCAGCTCCCACGCCCCCTGCGACCGACCCGGTTGCTGAACCACCCCAAACGAGCGTCAAACCCACCAGCTTTATCCTGCTCGGCCAATCGTATGCTGTTAGCTCCTGGAAAGAACTGCTGCTCACGACCTGTACTGTCCTGGCCGAACGCCACGGTGATGACTTCGCCCCTAAAGCCTTCAGTGTCAAGGGACGCAAACGCCAGTACATCGCTCCCACCCCCGATGGCATGATCAACCCCGCCCGCATCCCTGAAACCGACCTCTGGGTGGAGGCCAACCAGAGCGCCAAATCCGCGGTGCAGTTGGTCGAAAAGTTGCTGGCGGCATTTGACTACGACGCTACTGACCGGGGCGTGTTCAAAGTGCCCAGAGCATGATGAGAATACCGGGCTGCGGTCGTATTTCCAAGAGGAACCAGCCTCACAAATTATGAACCTGCCTCATACAATTTGACACTAAAATGAGGATGGCGCAATACGCGCACCAACTATGAAAATCCCCAACCTCATCGAAACGATCTACCCCCTGGCCCCGCCAGTTCTCACGGCCCGAACGGCGTCGTCGCCTGCGACCAGACGCTGGCGCCAGCAGATGCGGGCGCGGCGCGGGCGTGGGCGCTGGCGATTTTGAGGAATTTGTATGCCGCTTTTATCTTCGCTATAATGCCGTTGAGCGCATCACAGCGCCAACACTGCGAGTGAGGTCAATCATGTCCGGTCTTGAATACGTTCATAGCGAGTTGCCGCCAGTCGATGAATTCGTAAGGCAATTACGGCAGGTTGAAGACCAATACGATCCGGTAGACAAACTGCTGGCGCTTGAACGGGAATTGGCTCTTCTCGAACGAAAGCATAATATCTCATCGTCTGATCTCTACGAACGGTACCAGGCCGGCGAAATGAGAGATGCGATTGAATTTTTGAGCTGGGTGGGACGATACAAACAATACCTCGAGCTAAAACGAATGATCTCCAGCAGCCTACAATTGATTCTGACCGGAAGTTATGCAACACAAGCCTAGGTAAACATGCGTCTTCGGCGTTATCTGACCAGATTGTACGCAGTTATCGAGTCGAGACGCGAGATCGAAGTTGAACGACTGTTTATCGATGAAACAATACCGGGGCGGGAAGGTATCATTGACAGACGGCTGCGATTCTGGAATGGATCATTGTTCGAGTTCGTTGAGATATTGGCCATTCGAGATTTGGTTCTGATCAAGACCGATTACACTTATCACTATCAAGATGGCGAGGGACGCCTGATATTTCGTTACGACAACGCGCCGCATCACCCCGAAGTGAGTACGCACCCACACCACAAACACATCGCCAACCCGAAAACTCAAGTGGAATCCATTGAGTCTGTTCTGCCGCCACATCTGAATGAAGTGCTGCAAGAGATTGACCAATTCCTTTACCAATAATATGATGTGTGTCGGGATGCAGCAGAACACGATGAACTGGAAGATCGGGATTTCGCCCCTCGTCTTACAAGAATCCGCAGCAGGGAGAGCATCGTTTTTATATATTTGGAAACAGGCTGAAATGAACCATGCCGGAATCATAAATATGACCTACGTCGACGCAGCACACAAAATCCTCGAACAGGCCAGACAGCCACTGCACTACCGGGAGCTCACCGAGCGGGTGCTGGCGCAAGGCCTGATCCAACCATCCGGTCTGACCCCGGACGCCACTATGGCTCCCGCCTCTATACTGACTCCAAGCAGGAGGACTCGCGACAACGGCACAGTGGTGAGGGATGAGGGTGAGCGCAAGATCGATGGTCTTGTAGGCTTCGCAGAGAAGCATCAAACGCGCTGGCGAAGGGAAGTTCCTGATCCCCTCGCCGCCAAGGAGCCAAAAATATGTCTGCAAAATTGAAATGGCAAGGCCTCATCACTGCCGTGCAACCCCGCATCCGTCTTCTGCGCTCCTTCGATCAGCGCAGTCACAACTATCTGGGCTATCTGCTGCGTGTCGATGGTGTTATCGATGGTAAAGCCCGTATATTTACTGTGGGCATCGGCAAAGCGGCGCAGGCCAAACACGAGTTTCGGGCGGGCGATGAGGTGCAGGGCGAGTGCCTACCCGTGGCCGATGAGCGCAAAGAGCCGGTGGAATTCTACAAGGTCAGTAAGCTGAAAGTGCTGAAGCGTGCGGTTCATGCTGAGGCCGAAACAATGCCCCCGCCCTGGCTCGGCCCTCCGCCCGCACTGGAAATCTACCAACATCGCGGCCATCGTCGTCTGGCCGCTCGCACCTACAGCAGCAAATGCACAACCTGCCTCTGGGGTTGTCGCATGCCGGTGGAAATTACCGTCGATCACTGGAACCCCGGCCCAAAGCGCTATCGGTTCGAGACCTTCTGTTATGGCCCCAAATCATGCCCGCGCTACAAAGCCGGGCCGCAGCGCAAGGTGCCCGGTCGCCGCGGTATGGTCTTCGTGGAAGAGGATTGGATCGATGAAGACGCGACATCGCTTCGAGGAGAGGATGATTGACCAGCAGTTCCAACAATAAAACCCAAGGTAGCGCAGGTCCGATATGAGTTTCGGGCGGCTCTCACTCCTAATGGCATGATCAACCCCGCCCGCATTCCTGACACCGATACTTCGGCAAGCACAGCGCAGTTGGCCGCGAAACTGCTGGTGGTGTTGGGGCATGATGCACGCGCGACCAGCGCATTTTGCTGTCCACTCCGCCCGAATTCTCTGTACCTGCCATCGACCCGCCATCATAATCCCCGCATAATTGCTGGCAGGGCGGTGCTGACTGCGGCAATTACGGCCGACTCATCGAGGCCATCCACACGCAGATTCTGAGCCTGCCCGAAGACTATTCCTGTTCTCAGGCCATGGTACGGCCACCACCGTGGGGCAGGAGCGGCGGGGAAATCCTTTTCTTCAGGAAGGGGGAGGTGGTGGGGACGAGGCAAGGCGCTCGGGCTGAAGTGCTTCCTATCGTCTCAGAAGCGGCAGGAAGAGGTCCTGCAAGCCGGACGAAATGACGAAGAGTGCTGTATTCGATGGCCCCGCACTGGGTTCGGGATTGAGTACGACGACAGGGACAGAAAGTGCGCCTGCCAGGTCGGCATCCGCAAGCCCGAAGCGGAGTCGCGTTGAATTGACAAAGGTCGTTACACGCGATTCACCATTCCACGCGAGCATTGCCCCATCGACAAATCCCGTGCCTTCAATGGTGATCGTCCTGCCCCCGCTACCCATCTCGGCCGTGTCGGGCGTTAGCTTGTCGATAGCAGGTTGAGGATTGTAGACGGTGAAAAGTGACGCTGCCGTCATAAGACCGCTCTTCCCTTCCACACCCACAGAGACATCATAGATGCCGGCAGCGGGTACCAGATTGGCGGGCACGATGGCCGAAAGCGTGTTGGCATCTTCTAGCGTTGTTGGAACCGGCGCGCCGTTCCATAACACGACGTTATCAGCATCAAAGTTGACCCCGCTGACAGTCAGTTGGATGTTCGCCCCATCCAGCACGGCCGAATCTGGCGAAATGCTTGCGAGCGCCGCTGCCAGGCCGAGGCTGGTCTGCCCCCAGCTTTGCGGGCTGGTCATGTCTGCGCGGCGAGGCCAGGCTGTGGCGTTATTGCCGCTTTGCTCGAAATGCCCGATAGCAAGCGATACCCGCTCCTGCCAACTGCCGAAGGCGCTGCGGCTGATCCGGAGTTCAGCCGACCAGACCTCGCCATAGTCAACAATGCGCGCCGAAAGGGTCTCGGCGGCGGCATCGTCAAAGCCAGCCCCATTCCCTTCCCGAACAAAGCGAGTGCCGTCCCGCCGCACGAAATAGCCGAAATCACCGGGCTGCACCGCCACCTCCCCGCTGTTGTCGGCATCGAGCAACAGCCCCACATAACCACTCGCATCCTGCAAACCTGACAGACAGAGCCACATTCTGCTGCTGGAATGGATGATGCGGGCGCTGGCGCGGGAACCATCGGCGTAAGGGGCGAGCGGAAGCTGCGGGGCATTCTGGTAGCCCTCGTCGTCGCAGCGGCCATCCAACAGGAATGAGCCTGCCGTTTCCGGCACGGCCAGCGGCGCGACATCGAATGAGACGCTGTTCACGTCGTCGAGCCCGTCGGCGTCGGTCACGGTGAGTTGGATAGTATGGGGGCCCGGCGCAAGACCGCTGACTTCGGCCCTCTGTCCTGTTTGTCCCGTCGACCATACGAACTGATTCCCGGCGATGATTCCGTCCTCGGGGTCGCTGGCATAGCCCTGCAGCGGAACCGTCTCAGTGACCGCAAACATCTGACCGATGCCGGGGTTAGTGATCGCTGCAAACGGGCTTCGTCTGGCGACAGTAAAGGGTTGGGATGTGGCCATGGCCGTATTGTAGCCATCGCTGACGAGAACGCGCAGCAGAGCGCTTGCGCCATCTGTCCCGGCCTCAGCCGAAATATCGAGCGTGATGGATTCGTTGGTCGCGCCTGTTCCGCCATAGTTGGCAAGCAGAGGAACCCACTCGTCGCCGCCATTGGCAGAGTATTGGATGGTATAAAAGAGCTGATCCCCGTCAGGATCGTTTGCCGTCCAACCAATGGTGATTTCATCGCCGGCAACGGTTCCGCCCGCAGGCTGGTCGATGGCGACGCCGGGTTCGCTTGTGCCCGGGTAGAGGTTGGCGAGAACGGTCTCATCCGCCATAAGCTGGATTCGGGTGACCGCCTCAGCAGGGCCGGTCATGACAAGTTCGAAGGGCCTCGGGCCGTTTGCTTCGTCATCTTCGACCTCGTCCAGTTCGATATCCTGATCGGCCAATACCTGCCCGCCGCCGCCAAGCAGTTGTAGGTGATACCGGGGACCCGCAGACTGTTGATTCTGAACCTGGGTTTGCGAGTCCGACCACGCTTGCCGTTGGCTGGCGCTTGCCATGTCCGAGGAGAGTGCCCAGGCGTAGTCAAGACTTCCCGAGCCATTCTCTGCGTTGATGAGACCGGCAATGCGGACAATATCGCCTGCCGCGCTTGCCGCAGGAGGAGGAATGTAGATCGGGTCACGGGTATTGTTGAAAATCGCCCTCCAGGTATAATCGCTGTACCATTCGGGAGCACAGTAGGACATGAAATCTTTCGTAGAAATAGGGTTGACAGGTGCCTGCTGGAGCGGGTCGAACCCGAAGTGGAGGTCGGGATGATCGAGCGATAGATTGAAGTCTAGCATGTCGCCGGGGTAGGGATAGTTGGAGTCCGGGCGCAGAGGATCGCCGCAATCGATATGTTTTCGCCCGTAATTATGGCCAATCTCGTGCACCATCGTCATCGCCAACCCACTGCGACGGCTGATCGGGTCGCCATATTCCGGCACTTTTGTCAGGAACTGGTCTTTGCCGCGGCGCGCCAGCCCTCCCCAATCCCAGGTGGCGTCTTTGTGGATGACACCGCCATAGAGTGTACGGGCGTTATTCGAGAAGCAGATCGAGGGGGAATCTTCCCAGAAATCAAGCCACCCCATTTTGGTCAGCAACCCCGAATCATCATCGCTCAGTTCGTAGGGCGTGGAACAGAATGGGCCATAGATGGGGCCTTTCCAGCACCAGTCGATTTCACGAAGTGGGTCGTTCTTGGGAAATGGTATCACTCTGGCTGAGGGCAGGATTGACTCGGTGAGTTCCAGTACCTGGCTGATGTTAAAACCATAGACGGGTTGATACGGCCCGTCGGTGGTAACCGGCCGCAAGGTTATACAGGTGGGCGCTTTGGCTATGAAGCGGAACTCACCCGTTATTTCATTGTTGCCAGGATTATCACTGCCTGCGTAGGCGTCGAATGGGTCGATGGCGGCCCGCAGGGTGATGGTTGTATCTGTCTGGGTAATCAGGCCTTCTCCTGTACGGGTCCAGCTATCGGGCAACCGGAAGACCCAACCGCCGTCCAGCTTCACTCGGTCTGCCAGAGAAAGGCCGGATGGGATGGGGATGGCGACATTGAGCGGATAGATCGGGGAACCGGGTAGGGGTTGGCCGTTGCGGGAGCCATGCAGTTCGGCTGTGAGCGCGCCCACATCAACGCCATCGACCAACGTGGGATAGAGACGGACGAAGGTACTCTTGCCTGCCACCAGGGGAACGTCATTGGTGGGTCGTTGAATGCCCTGGGTTACTTCCCAGGCATTGATACTGATCTCGCGGGTGAGGGCGTCGGCGTCGAATGGAAGGCGGGAGATCGTGCGCCGGTCCTGCTTGAAATAGACGCCGTCAACATCGACGTATGGCGCGCTCAACTGAATACCTTCGACCAGGGTTTCGGCCACGCCGCTGCTGATTGGCTTACGCCGCAGCCGGCGACCGGACAGCGGCACATCTTCCACCCAGAAAGCTGCATCCCCGCTGGCGGCAAGGCCAGCGATCGGCGTTTGACTGCCGGCAGTATAGAAGGTTGATGTTGAGCAATTGCCGCCTAGGAACGAGCATCTCGTGCGACGAATCCGCTCGGGATTATCGTCGCCGTTCCACCAGAAAACACTGGAACCGCTGACCTGAATATGTCCCTCGCCCGACGAGATGGGAAATTCGACGGTTTTGGTGACCGGCCCCGGCAGGCATGGTTGCAAGGTGCAACTGCTGATGCGGTTCAGGCCATCTCCATCAGTCCACCAGATATGGCTGCTGGTAATGCCCAATCCGTAAAACGAAGCCTGTTTGGCTGTGGTATAGCTAATCCGGGTGGAGGGCGTTCCCCCGTTTTTGGAGACGCGTCTGATTCTGATATCGTCAGGGGTGAATTCGCCACCGGGTCTGACCTCAATCCAGTAAACAGAGTAGAGATCGGTGCGCAACGTGCTGATGCCCTTGCCAAAACCGATGCGCGTCCAATCACCGATTGTGGCCAGTGGCGTGGGGGGATCGGTGGGCGCGTCGCTGTAGATGGCTTCGATCCGGCCGAGGTTCCGATTGTAGTAGTAGATACCGCTTTCGTCGGTTACGGCATGGCGGAAAGTCCGGCATTGGGGCTTGGAGTTGATCGACTCAAGCGTCGTCATAATCGTGCTGTTGATAGCGCGACGCCTGATGTAGGCTGTCGTCTGGGTAGAAAAATCCGTGCAGGTATCGGTCAGGTAGATGAAGCCGCTCGTCATGCTCCATTCGCTGATGTCCTCGAAAAAGGTAAGGACAGGCTGGGGCGTTGTCTGAACGTCATCGGGCGTAGGTGGTGCGGCAACGGTCCCACCCGAGAGAACAGAAAGGCCCAAGCCAGTTGCAGTCAGTACAATAGCGAGTAATAACAGGCGTTGTGGTTTTGACATAAATTTCACCCGGCGTGAATTACACGCCACACGTTTTTGTGAGGAGTTGCGAGATATGACACTGGATTCCCTGATCCGCCCTGATTACCTTGCGCCGCCGGCCTGCAGAAAGTGAAACTGCTACAGCGGTAGTTTGGCTACAGCGTGCATACAAAAGGGACATGATCGTCCGCATGGGTTGCACTACGGATGCCATTTAGCCCCAGGCAGGAAGGATCTGTCAAACTCGAGCCGTTCCCAATTCGCCCCACAGGGTATACCATCCGCAAGCCAAACCTGCTTTGTTGCAGGCAAGAACACAGAGGACAGTATCGTTGCCTTTTTAGACGTTTCATCAGGGTGATGGCAAAGACATCTCAGATCCTGTTCATGCGTTGACAGCAGTGCCTGCACCCACGCCACATCGATCATCTCGAACGATGCGTCCAACGCTTCGCTGACAAACGCATAACGGGCCTGTGAGTTGCCACGTTGTTCTTCTGGATTGGTATCTAGCCACAGTTCCTTCAGACCATCACTAAGGAAATGGTTGGTGCGCAGTACCCATCCCTCTGTTTTCATCTCGATGTGGGAATGGAGGTAAGCGCTCTCGCATGTGGCCAACCCTCCCTCGGCATCCACGAGCACCAGCGTGCCCGCTCCCATGTGTACGACACTGCGCAGATAATCGACTGCGGAAGGCACCGAATCACAGCGTTCCAGCAGTTCCTGCATCAGTGCATAGCGAGGTAAGCCAGGACCGATATCTATCGAGACCACATGTGTGTCGGTTACCGCCAGACCACGTTCGTTCATTCCAGGGCTAAACACACCGAGACTGCCGGCGCTGCCAAGGTGGAGATATCGATAGCCCTGTTCTGGCGTGCTATACGTCAACGACTGCAGTTCCAGGTGGTCGAGCCGATAGTCCCGGTTTTTGGCCAGCAATAGCATACCGTCGCAGCCTGCTGGCGCTGAGGCTGAGGCTGCAAATGTAGTACAACCCCCCTCTATGCCTCATCCTCATTCGTCGACGCAGCCACTTTGTGCCGAAAGTCGAGCAAATAGGAACTGAGTGTATAGCGCTGCAACTGCTCCCACTCGATGTCCAGACCTACTCCAATCCCGCGCAGCATGTCCCAGGTTGGCCGACCATACTCCGCCATAAAATCACAGGCCTCCAACTTGCTGCCCGTCAACTTGGAAAAAGGGCGGTGTCTCCATTTCACAAATTGTACCGACTTTTGCAAAACAGCGAGGATGAAAAGGGCAACCGCCAGGCGGATCGATCGGGCTAGGCACATCGCCCATAAGAATGATGCGCTCTGTTCGCTTACTCTTTTCGACAACGGGCACGGCTGCCAACAGTGCTCGGTAGATTGATCACCTGTGCTTGAATCGAGACATCCAGGCTCGACACCGGCTCGTCAGCTATGATCAGTTGCGGGCGCATTGCCAAAGCCCTGGCTATGCCGATACGCTGACGCTGCCCACCGCTGAATTGATGGGGATAGCGATCTATATGTTGTGGGGAGAGCCCAACACGGTCGAGTAATCGCCGGACTTCCTCTTCGATTTCCTGGCCATTACGCATTCCACGCACTTTGAGTGGTACGGTTAAAATATCTCGGACCGTTTTTCGAGGATTGAGGGAGGAGTAAGGATTTTGGAACACGATCTGAGTCAATTGGTAGAATGGCGCCTGCTCGATCTCACCATTACTTTGTGTGATTTCGACCTTGTGATCGATCACGACCTTATCCTGGAAACGCAGTTCCCCGGCAGTAGGTTCATGGAGCAGGGTCAGGATGCGGCCCAGAGTGGTCTTGCCGCAACCGCTCTCCCCCACAAGACCCAGCGTCTCACCCGGCCAGATAGCGATATCAACACCATCGACCGCCTTCACCTCTTGCTCTTTACGTCCGGCCAGGGCTTTGGCCAGGAGGCTGGGCTGGATAGGAAAGTATTTGACCAGATCCCGGCCTTCGATTAAAGGCGGCTGCGAATAATCCACTTTGGGCATGGCCTATCGCTCCGCTTGGGGAATCTGGTAGTCTGTCAGGCGCAAACAACGCGCCAAGTGGTCTTGATCTCGATGATTGTCGGCCGAATCAGGGGTCGATGGCAGCGGCTGCAAGCGGAGAAAACCTTCGTCGCAGACAGGTTGGGTATAACGACAGCGAGGACTAAACGCGCAACCCGGTGGCAAATTCGCCAGATCGGGTACATTGCCAGGAATGGGTTCGATTGGCCGGCGCTGACCGATATTGGGAATACAGCGCAGTTGTGGGCTCGTCGGCTAACAGTACTTTGGGGTTGCAGGCCAGCCCGATGGCGGCGAGGGCGCGCTGTTGCATGCCGCCGCTAAATTCGTGCGGATACATGCGGTATCGGTCTTCGGCAGCGGGAATGCCCACCTCTGACATCACTTCCAATATACGTTTTTTCTCTTGTGACTTACGAGTTCGATCAAACGGCCAGGGCGCGCCTGGCATCATGTTATGCAGGCGCAGTGATTCCCGGATCTGTTCGCCCACAGGGAACGCCGGATTGAGCGTGCTCAACGGGTCCTGGAAGATCATGGCGATATCTTTGCCCCGCAGATTACGCATTTGCTTGGACGTGCGTTCCAGCAGATTAACCCCCTCGAACAGGATCTCGCCTTTTTCTATCCGGCCTGGATGAGCGATCAAACCAAGGATTGAGAGTAACACGGTACTCTTTCCACATCCCGATTCGCCAACCAGTCCTAAGATCTGACCTTTGTGCACCGTCTAATTTACAGCTTCCACAGCGCGCACTTCGCCACGTTGTGTAGGAAACGCTGTGGTCACATTTCGAAGTTAAAGCAGTGGTTGCTGGTCGTCATTCATGTTCGCGAGTTCAAAAGGGAAGGGTGGGTGAAGGAGAATCTATCTAGATGTGCTTTTACTTTACTCAATCTTCAATCTTGGATCCAGGATATCGCGCAGTCCCTCGCCAAACAGGTTGATGGCCAGGACCAGGAAGACAATGGCGAGGCCGGGCATTGTGGATACCCACCAGGCATTGAGCAAAGAGTTGCGGCCATCGGCGACCATACTGCCCCATGCCGGTGTTGGCGGCTGGATGCCGAGACCAAGAAAACTGAGGCTGGCTTCGGTCACAATCATAAAACCCATGCGTAGCGTCGCCAAAGGGATACACGGGCGCCGTAGACGATGCGGGTATAAATATCCCGTCCCTGGCCATCGGCGCCAAGCGGATGAGTCCAGGTGCCGCCATCCATGAACACCGGTGGTTCAGAGCGTTGGCGAAGGCTTCCAACTTCAGGATCGTGGATCGTAATAAGTGGTGCGAAAATGGCAGCCAGGATGTAAAGAATGATCACGACACCGGCAAACAAGGCAACAGGATGCTTGCGTAAATCGATCCAGAAATTGCCCAGGTTGTGTTTTAACAGCCTGAGACGAATGCCCTCTCTATGCTGCCAGCCGGGTCGTGCGCTCATGTCCGTAGTACTAGCCATGGCTCACATCTCGATCCTGGGGTTCAGATAGGTGTAGAGAACATCGACAATCAGGGTAGCGGCAACAAACGTGAAAGCGTAGATCATAACAGCACCCTGCACCAAGGGGAAGTCACGGTTAAAAATGGCATCTACGACCAAACGCCCGAGGCCGAGCCAACCAAACACCGTCTCTACGATCATATTCCCACCTAATAGCACACCCACTTGCAAACCCACGACCGTCACCGTGGGGATGAGGGCGTTGCGGGTGGCATGCTTCAACACGACTCTATTCTCGCTGGCACCCTTCGTCCGCGCTAACTTGACATAATCGCTACGCAATATCTCCAACAAACTGGAACGAAGCACTCTGGCAACGATGGCAGCCACCGCTGCCCCCAATGTTATCGCCGGTAGTATCAGATGTCTGACGCTGCTTATAAGCGCTTCCTTATTGCCGGTGAGGATGCTGTCTAACCTGGATCCGTGACGGTGCTCAAGAGTTAGAATGCGTTTCAATGGTGAAAAGGCTTGATTCGCACAAGAAATGGTGTTGAAATAGGGTAAATGAAGTATAATAGAGGGAATCAAGCGCTATGAAAAAGCCTAGTTCTACCGGATTCTGTGGTGGGTGGAAATAACCCAAAAGAATTACACAACATATAGTGGCTTTTTTCGATTACATACTGTATGCGGGCCAAATTTCTATACTGGAGGTGCAATTTCATGGTAAAAATGCGAAATTTCATGCGTCGTGAAGTGCAAAACATCCAAAACCACAGAATCCGGCAGAACCAGATATTTCTTAATGTCCTTCCCTGCCCACTCCAAGGCTTTCTGGAATGACCTTATTCGCAACCTGGCTAAAGAACAAAGCACAAGGGCATGCCAATAACTCATCTAGGACACACCCTATTCAATTGCCGGCAGAATTCTGGTCAGGAGCGCATCTGCAAGGTGATCGCTTTTTCCAGCTCAGGAGCGTACTGTGACCCCAGCATAACAGTGCGCCCGTCCATCAGGAATAACTCGACCCCTTGCTTGCCTTTCACATTATAGGCCATGCGGTTTTTCGACCATCCTTTGATTCCCCAACCACCATATTCCCTGATCGGCTGATAACTGCGCGCTTGCACTCGTTCGATCTCGTTGTAGGCGATTATACGCTTGCTAAAGGGCCAGTAGCTAATCTGGAGAACATCCCGCTGTACTTCGATCACCAGTTTCATGCGCAAAAACCCCAGCGGAAAACCAATGCCGAACACTAGCCAGAAGAGCCACATGAACCAGTCCGGCGCCGGGTCTGAACCCCAGGGCTCACCTAGCACTATCTGTTGGATGAACCCCCACCACATTAGGGCAGCAATCATGATCACCAGGCCCATCACCCAGGTTTTTGTGAAGGACTGTTCTTCTCTAAATATCACACTCTCTTGAATAGTCATAGGTCATCCGCAAACCAGTATAGCTGAAAGCAAAATATCATTCAAAACGGGCGTTCAGGCAGTGGCAAACCGGGGTAGACATCGACGTTAAAAAAGTGTATAATACAAGCGAACTTATGTTCTAAGTGTCACTTATTTTGGAAGTCTTACAAGCTACCCAAGAAGTAGGGGTTCGTGGCGCAACTTCTGGTATACTGGCTCTCCGCTCTTCCATTATCAAAAACCGATTCCCCACTCCACTCGGTACGCAGTATCGTTTTCTTCTCTTTCTGATCCTAGATACACTCAATCTAAGAGTCGATTCACCCTATGCCTGATTTCCAGCTTGTTTCTGAATTCCAGCCCACCGGAGACCAACCCAAAGCCATCGAGGCTCTGATCGAACAGAACGAACAGGGCATGAAGTATCAGACCTTGCTTGGCGCCACCGGCACAGGCAAGACCTTTGTCATGGGCAAAGTGATCGAGGCCGTGCAACGCCCCGCCCTGGTGTTAGCCCACAATAAAACCCTGGCCGCCCAGCTCTACTCTGAGTTCAAAGATTTCTTCCCACAGAGTGCCGTCGAGTACTTTGTCAGTTACTACGACTACTACCAGCCCGAAGCCTACCTGCCTCGCACCGACACCTTTATCGAAAAAGACGCGCAGATCAATGAGGAGATTGATAGGCTGCGTCTGGCATCTACCTCTTCACTCTTTAGCCGGCGTGATGTCGTAATCGTTGCATCGGTGTCCTCAATCTATGGTCTGGGCAGCCCTGAAGATTATGGCCGGGTAGCCATCGAAATGAAGGTAGGGGAAACAAGGCGTCGGAACAACTTACTGCGGCATCTGGTCGATATCCATTACAGCCGCAATGATTTGGTGTTGCAGACAGGCAAGTTCCGTGTGCGTGGCGACACGCTCGAGGTCATGCCAGCTTATGCCACCTACGCCTATCGCATCGAGTTCTGGGGAGACGACATCGAGCGAATCACGCAAATCGATGCCCTGACCGGCGAAATCCTCGAAGACCATCAGAGCATTGAGATCTTCCCCGCCAGACATTTTATCACGCCCCAGGATAAGCTCAATGAAGCGATAGAGGATATCGCCGGCGAGCTGGCAGAACAGGTCAAATTGTTCGAATCGCAGGGGAAATTGTTGGAGGCGCAGCGCATCCAACAGCGCGTCAATTATGATCTGGAGATGCTACAGGAGGTCGGATATTGTTCGGGAGTCGAGAATTACTCCCGACCGCTGGCGCGCCGAGAACCAGGTTCACGCCCCTGGACCTTGCTCGATTACTTCCCCGATGATTACCTGATCTTTGTGGACGAATCGCATATGACGATCCCGCAGTTTCGGGGCATGTATCGTGGCGACCGTTCCCGCAAGCAGGTGCTTGTCGACCATGGTTTCCGGTTGCCGTCGGCGCTAGATAACCGGCCGCTGCAGTTCGATGAGTTCGAAGAACTGATCAATCAGGTGGTTTTCGTGTCGGCCACGCCCGGGCCCTACGAACGTGAGAAGTCAGAGCAGATCGTGGAACAGATCATCCGCCCGACCGGCCTGATCGATCCTACCGTCGTTCTTCGCCCTACCGAGGGGCAGGTCGACGACTTGGTCAAGGAACTCAAGCAGCGAGTGAATCGAGGCCAGCGGGTGTTGATCACCACCCTGACCAAGCGAATGTCCGAGGATCTGGCCGACTACCTGGCCGAACTTGGTTTCAAGGTACACTACCTGCATTCCGAGGTCCACACCCTCGAACGTGTCGAGATCCTGCGAGACCTGCGCCTGGGCGTGTACGATGTCATAGTCGGGATCAATCTTTTACGTGAGGGTTTGGATTTGCCAGAGGTGAGCCTGATCGCTATCCTCGACGCAGACAAAGAAGGCTTTTTGCGTTCAGACACAGCCTTGATCCAGATTATCGGCCGTGCTGCCCGCCATCTCGAAGGTAAAGTGATCATGTACGCTGATCGTATCACCAATTCCATGCGTCGGGCTATCGACGAAACCGATCGCCGCCGCAGCATTCAGGAAGCTTATAACCAGGAACATGGCATCGAGCCACGGTCCATCATCAAGCAGGTCCATGACCTCACCCAGCGTGTGGCTACCGAAACTGCCCTGGCCGAACCCGGCCCCGTTTACGAAACCGGCGGTGAGACGATCCCCAGCCTAAGTTTACTTCCTCGACCTGAGCGCATCCGCCTGATTAAAGAGCTGGAGAAACAGATGCAAGAGTCAGCAAGACAGTTGCAGTTTGAACAGGCTGCCGTGCTGCGCGATCAGATCATGGAACTACGCCGCAGCCTCCACGACGACGATGATCTCCCAGCCTGGGAGCGAATCAAAATGGTCGAGGAAGTTGTTTAGTTGATTGGTCGCGTGGTCGATTGGTCGCGTGGTCGTTTAGTCGATTAGTCGTTTAGCCAATTGGTCACCTTGTCATCCCCACCCTCCCCACCCTCCCCCGGTCTAACACCCCATGTCCCTGACTGATATCGGAACCGTTCATACTATCGACATCGACCTGGAGATGCGCGGTGCGTACTTGGACTATGCTATGAGCGTCATCGTCGCCCGGGCACTTCCCGACGTGCGAGATGGACTCAAACCTGTCCACCGCCGCATTCTCTATGCCATGCATGCTATGGGCTTGCGCCATGAACGACCTCACCGCAAGAGCGCGCGCATAGTCGGCGAAGTCCTGGGTAAATTCCATCCCCATGGCGATACCGCCGTCTATGATGCCATGGTGCGTATGGCACAGGATTTTTCGATGCGCTACCCGTTGGTGGACGGCCAAGGGAACTTCGGCTCCGTGGATGGCGATGGGGCGGCGGCCATGCGCTATACAGAAGCGCGACTTACCGAAATCGCCGAAGAATTGCTTAGGGACCTTGAGAAAGAGACCGTTGATTTTGGCCCCAATTTCGATGAAACCATGCAGGAGCCCCTGGTGTTGCCTGCTGCCCTACCCAATCTGCTACTCAATGGCGCCAGTGGTATCGCCGTGGGTATGGCGACCAATATTCCCCCTCACAATCTGAGTGAAGTGATCGATGCGCTTGAATTCATCATCGAGCATTATCATGCCGTCGACGAGATCTCGCTTGAGCATCTGATGCATTTCATCAAAGGTCCCGATTTCCCCACCGGTGGCATTGTTTATCGCTATCGCGAAGGTAAGGAGGGCCATGAGGATATCATTTCCAAGGCCTACGCCGGGGGGCGGGGGCGCTTGTTGGTACAGGCTAAGGTTCATGTCGAAGCCATGAGCCGGAATCGCAACCGCCTGGTTGTCACAGAACTGCCCTATCAGACCAACAAAACGCGTCTGATTGAGCGAATCGCCGATCTGGTACGTGATGGTAAGATCGAGGGCATCACCGATCTTCGAGATGAGTCAGATCGACAGGGCATGCGCATCGTCATCGAAGTCACCCGCAATGTTGACCCGAAGGCGATATTGGAAATGCTCTATAAATATACGCCAATGCAGCAGACGTTTGGCGTGAATATGTTAGCTCTTGTGGAGGGCGAACCTCGTCTGCTCTCTCTCAAGCGCATGTTGCTGCACTACATCGACCATCGCCGCGAGATCATCAGGCGGCGCTCGGAATACGAATTGGCCCGCGCCAAAGAACGAGCACACATCCTCGAGGGCCTGCTCATTGCCCTTGCCAACCTGGATGATGTCATCGCCACCATCCGCCGCAGCTCGGATACAGATACTGCGCGCACGCGCTTGATGAAGAAGTTCAAACTGAGTGAAATCCAGGCCCAGGCCATTCTGGATATGCCCCTGAAACGGCTCTCCCGGCTTGAGAGAGAAAAATTGCAAACCGAGCACAAGGCACTGCTCACGCGCATCGCTTATCTCGTAGATCTTTTGGCCGATCCCCGAAAAATGTTGGCCGTTATCAAAGAGGATCTGTTGCAACTCAAAGGTAAGTATGGGGATGCTCGCCGCACGCAGATCGTCGAAGTCCAGGGCACGGCGCTAACGGCGGGCGAGCTTCTGCCCGACGAAGATGTCCTGGCGCTACTCACCAAAAAGGGTATTTTCTACCGCCAATCCTTAGCCGGACGTCGACGTGGCTCGCTGCCCCGACGTGTGGCTGATGCCCCAATTGCCATGGCGGCGGCGCCCGCTCGCGACTCGGTGTTTCTGTTCACCGCTGCCGGCCAGACGGTGCAAACGCGCATCCATCAGATCCCTACAGAAGAGGGCACTCACTTTGCTGAGATAACGGATCTGCGATCAGACGACGATGTCATCGCCATGCTGCCCCTCTCCCAACCTGAAGAGATCAACGGCGATAGGGCAGATACTCAGAGTATATTTCTGATTACACAGGAAGGTCGTTGCAAACGTATTGGCGTCTCCGAGCTGTGGTCGGCCGCGCACACTTCGCCCATAGTGATGAATGTCGAGGAAGAGGATGCATTGGCAGCAGTGGTCTTGTGCGACAGTGAAGACGATCTGTTGCTGATAACTCGGCTGGGCCAGGCCATTCGGTTTTCTCAGGATGATGCGCGAGTGATGGGGCTTTCTGCAGCTGGAGTGTTGGCCATGAGAATGACTCCGGGTGACCAGATCGCCGGGGCTGGTGTGTGCAAGCCCGGATATCAGGTTATCATACTCACAACCCAAGGCTACGGCGTTCGCACAGATGTCAGGCGATATCCCAGGCAGAAACGATATGGCAGTGGCGTACTGGGAATGAAACTCACCAAAAATCATGGCGCCGTCGAATGCCTGGCGGTTGTGGATGACGATCCGGAGATGTTTGTCATTCTTAGTCGGGGGGGCATGCGTATCCTTCGTTTGGAAGATGTACCGGCAGCCGCCAGGGCAGGGCGTGGGCGTCGCATTTCGACGCTTGCTGAAGGCGATGTTCAACGCCTGCTCGCCCTAATTATCCCCAAGGTCAAGGATAGCAATGGCACTTCGACAACCCCACCGCCACCACCTCCGCCGCCCGCCCCACGAAAACGTACTCGCAGGGCAAAGTCGGCCGCTGCAACAGCAGCCGCTGCAAAAGCTGTAACCAAAAGAACATCTACAGGCTCCACCTCACGATCTGCAACCGAATCCCTTACAACCCGGCAAAAAAGCCCTGCCAAAAGTAGTGCGAAAACTACAGATACTAAACCTGGCACGGCCCAAAAAACCACCGCGGCATCTTCGGCGACAGCTCGTAAACGTGCAGCTTCTTCCGCGAAAACAAGCGGCGAGACTTCAGCTTCAACACGGTCTGCACGCAGCACAGGCAAGAGCACTCAGGGCGCTAAATCCGCTGCCACCACCAAGACCCGGAGAACATCCTCCCGCTCTACCGCCGCCGCCAAGAAATCGCCCTTCCCGGCGAAAAAGCCGACGGCCAAATCGGCTACGACTGCCGGCACTCAAAAAAAAACAACTTCGTCCAGCAGCAGATCGAGTTCGAAGACACGGCCAAAAACGACATCAACCAAGACCCCTCCCCGCAAGAAGAAGACGACACCTAAAACGACATCGCCAAGCGCCAAGGGCAGTAAGACCGACACGAAAACCACCGCAGCGAAACCGGCCAGCCTTGATGCGATAAAGAAACGGGTGAGGCGTAAGAAGAAGCCTTCGTAGTTTGTGCTCTTGGAAGGTAATTTCGTACCGATGCCTAACTCTTGTCGGCTTTCTGCGCTTGCAACGCCTCCCAGTATGCCGACAATCTCTTTACAAAGGCCTTCGGCGATTCGGCGTAAACGCGCAAACCCAGGGCACGAGCCTCCGCCTGGAGTTCGAAACGATACCGCGTGATCAGCAGGCCAAGGTGGTTTATCTGGCTTTCCCGATGAAATATGTGGGGGTTAGCAACAAACACCCCATACAATTCCGCCAAATCGTGCTCCAGCCCAAGCAGATCGGAAAGCGCATCCAATTCACCGCAAAGTGATTGCATCGGTCCCTCCCACAGAGGTCGTAGGACGCGCATCTGATAACGCAGATACTTGACACGCTTTCGCCACTCATGAAAACGCACGGTGGTGGGATCGGCGTAAGCAGCCTGCATGCTGCGGTAGCCGCGACGATAGGATCGTTTTAGCCCGCGTCTGAGCACCGAAAAGTCCTCTACTTCTAACAGCAGATTCTGGATCCGTAGGCTATCCTGCGCTATACCTGCAGCCAGTGGCACAAGAACATCCCCGTTATTGACCAGCTCTTGCCAGGCATGCTCATGCATTGCCATGAGCCCCGCGCGTTCCGGCTCGATCTCTTCGGGCGCTAACTGGGCTTGATAGCGCTCATCCAACGCATGCAGCGTTTCTGCCATCACCGCACTACTGCGCATTGCAGATAGTTCACGAGCTGCATCACGGCAGAAGATATTCTCACGGCGGTAGACTTCGGGATCCATTTCGTCTCGGATAAGGCGCAGCACTGCTCGTGTCTTCTTCAAGCATTTACGTGCGTCGTGCACCGCCATATCCCGATGATCGTGCGGGACCGTTAGTTGCCAGTAAGCCCTGTCTATCTGTTCCAGTAGAATACGTTTCAAGCTGACTGGTAAGACTTCGGTGGGATCAAGCTGATAGGATGTCGATCGCGGTTGGGGAAACTCCTCACCGACCTCGATCGCAATGGGATCGTCCGCTTGGTCTTGTTCACGGATCATGTCAGGCCAACTTTCTACACCGAGGCAGAGCGGATAGAGAAACTGTCATAGTCAACGTCCTAGCTCTGCACCATGGCCAGACCAAGTTCATATTTCGACATGTGCTCGGGCAGCAATCCGGGAAATGACTTCAACTCATTATGGATCAATTCAAGATCGCTTTGTGATGCTTCGGCCGTCATCTCGATCTCCAGTACCCATCCTCTCGATTTTCTCTCCCCGACCGACCAATAAACTTCGTCAACGTTCAACTCGGCCACTTCGGACTCATCTATCAGCAGAGGCGCAGCGTGTCGGGTTTGCTCGATGTGAACCAGCGGGATAAGTTCCTCGTTTCCTAAGATAGCAGCAATGAAGTCACGCTCGGGACTGTCAGGCCAGACATCAATCTGCGTTGGTGATTCGGTATGGAGTACGATTTCTTCCCGTCTGTGGATATTGCCTTCGGCTTTATCTGTCGATTTCAGTTCGGCGCTGGACTTTCCATCACAACGGCGGAAGCGGTAGGCAAAGTGTCTGGCGGCGAATACTCTGGTCGCTGTATCATAGTAAGTGTCATGTATTACCTGTTTTCTGAATCCAGCCATCTTATAGGGTCCGACACTTTGCAATGCCAACAGTCGTTGAACAACTGACACGTCACTGATGCTGTATTTCAATTCTAGTTCGACGCTTGACTTCATGTTTTGCTCATGTATAGGAGAAAATTCACGTGTAGGACATTTTAACATATATAAAGGCTACGCGGGCAAGATAGGTTCCATCTTTTGGATGGGATGGCAAGTAGTACAATATTCATGTTGCGTTACGAGCCACCTCAGCACAGACGGCATCAGTTCTTTGCCCTCGCACGCTCAAGGGCGTTATGATCGATTACGCTAACGCATAGACCATGTCGCATAGAATCCCAAGGTTCTCTGGGATTTCGCGTGGTGCGGATTTTTACCGCCCTTTATCTGGGCGTCTGACATCGCTAACCACGAGATGTAGTGGTGCCATCGGCCGAGATTCGTGTTCGTCACGCAAAATCCCAAAGAGCCAATCCCAAAAAAGCTCGCGTTCTTATTCGACAGTGTTTTGTTGCCCGAGTACTGAGAAACTTTTCGAGATCGGAGCCGCCGTCCCGCATTCATGAGGTACTGCGCAACCGACGATTGACACTACGAGTAATTTCATCGATGAAACGTCAAGATGCGATGCTGTTTCTTGCCCTGAGTGCGATATGGGGCTCTTCATTCATGTTTATCAAGTTGGGACTGTTGGGTGGCTTCGGGCCGATGACGCTGGTGTCTCTACGTTTGCTGTTTGGATTCTTGGTGATGTTTGGGTTGGCAAGGCGCCAGGGACACGATTTTTCTGCCTATCGCTGGGCAGTTCCTTCTCTGATTTTTCTGGGATTCATCAATAACACCGTACCCTTCACCCTTATCACATGGGGTGAACTTTATATCGACTCTGGTATGGCAGCGATTCTGAATAGCACGGTCCCCCTGTTCACCGTTATCTTGGCTCATTTTGCTCTTGCCGATGAGCGGCTTTCCTGGCGCAGAGTGATTGGCGTCGTTGTTGGTTTTATGGGGGTACTCATCCTCTTTGCACCAGACCTCATCAATGGAGAGGGCATCGATCGCACCGCCGGATCTATTGCCGTGATCGTTGCCTCTGCTGGATATGGTATCGGCTCTGTATTTGCACGCAAACGGCTCGGAGACCTTCCCACTGCTGTGGTAACAACTGGACAGCTTGGATTCGCCTTTCTTTGGATTCTGATCCCGGCCATTATCTTTGAACAACCCCTGTCACAGAACCCGACCTCGCTAGCCTGGTTTTCTGCCATCTGGTTGGGCATTTTGGGTTCAGGTGTGGCCTATCTGCTCTTCTTTATGTTGATAAAAAGCATTGGCGCCACACCTACCACCATGGTCACCTATGTCATCCCACTCTTTGCGGTCACTTTTGGTGCTCTTTTCTTAAGCGAAATTCTGCGCTGGGAATACTTTATCGCACTGTTACTGATCTTTTGCGGTGTATGGCTGGTCAACCGCAAACCATGATCCGGATCAAGGTTAGTTAAGGATGATCTTCTTCACTCGCGTCCGTGTCAGATTCGGTGCCCTTGTCAGCACCGTAGCGTGTACGGGGCCGATACACCAGTTGTGCCATGAAAATCCCCAGAACATAGAGACCTAACAAGGGCAACATCACGATAGACATGGTGATGGGATCAGGTGTAGGCGTAATAACGGCCGCCATTACTGCCACGATCACTATGGCATAACGCCATGTACTACGTATCTGCTCAGGCGTAACCAGACCCAGGCGCGCCAATAACGCCATCACCAATGGTAGTTCAAAAGCAATGCCGATGTAGAGTACGAAATTCCCCACAAATGAGAAGTAATACCCAACCGAGTACTCTGCCTTGAACAAATCACTTAAAAACGTCTGCAGGTAGCGCAAAGTAAAGGGTAGAACGATAAAAGAGGCAAAGGCAACACCGGCGGCAAACAACAATGCTGCGAAGGGCAAAGTCATGTACAGGCCCCGCCGCTCTTTATCTGTCAACCCAGGTACTATAAAAGCGAAAATCTGATAGATAATGACCGGCGCCGCCAGTATCAGTCCAAGAATGAGCGCGGCTTTGAAATATACGATGATATTCTCAGTCGGCTTGAGAAGCTGCAGTACGCTTAAATCCCCCAGGGGCGCTATAAGGATCTCCAGAAAGGGCTTGGCAAAGATGATGCCCACGAGCATCCCCACAACCAGCGCCAATGCCGCTCTAATCAGGCGGTCGCGCAATTCAAAAAGATGTTCGAGAATCGGTTGGTGGTCTTGTCCGGCTTCTACAGTTTCCACGAGGTAACCTTACGGCGAACTTTCCGGAGTCGAATCGGTAGAGGGTGATGAAGCGCTTGTTTCAACAGCAGCAGGGGCCACGCTCTTCATGGCGCCTGCAATTTGATCCATCGGAGACGTCACTGGCGCCAGTGTCTCCGGTGCCTCTTCTGCCGTATTTGTTTCGTCGACGGGCAACTCCTGGTCGGCGGAGCCTGTCTGCGCCTGCATCGAGGCTGCGATCTGAGACATAGGGTTTGCAGCCGTCGCGCTCGCCTCATCCAGACCAGGCGGCGCAATAGTCTGTTCCACAGCGCCGGCCGATGTTATCTGAGACATCGGATCTTGCGATTGCTCGGAGCCTATCTGGTTTTTCTGATTTGGCAGAGCGTTTGGGTCCAGCAGACTACCAAATTGTTTGGCTGGGTTCAGGCCATCAGCGAGGTCCCGGAACTCCCGTAATGGACGCAATTCTTCAGAATATTGGCTGGTAAACTCGTGAGTGATGAGGCGGATCTGGTAAAGCCATACGCCAATCTGACGCATGATCTTTGGTAGCCTCTCCGGCCCAATGAAGACCAGTGCCAAAATGGCTATGAATAAAATCTCGCCAATACCGATGTTGAACATGTGTCTGGATAAGGTTTATAGCGGCGTGGAAACAAGTTGGTTTAGAGTGACATCATCTCGGGTGGCTG
>PIVW01001035.1 GCA_003353825.1 Chloroflexota bacterium | reverse complement strand
GTTCCCCTTCTTACGGCAACTTGAGCGATTTACTCATATGTTACCATGAACAAGTTTGACCACTGCCGACCAGCATTATCTTGACCACAACGATGAATCATCTAATCGCCGGGTGATGCTTCCCTCTGTCTCCAACTTTTAACAGAGGCGATTCCTGTAATACAACAGGTGCGACACGTTGCAGCTCCTCGTAACGGAAGGTAAGGGCTGTCCGTAGATCCCTGCACGTCGGTTCCTTACCTTGACGTTCGGCAAGCTGGTGATGCTGTATAGATTGGTAGTATAGGTGTCCGTGTCGACTCTGATTGATTGCCTTAACGAAGCGACGTTCCGTAGCTCCCTCATCCAGGTCGATCTTCATTTTGGTCAATTTTTCCCTGGTGATTTCCAGGCGGGTCCAGAACGATTCTGGATGCTCGTGTGGCTTGAGCTGGATGCTGTAGTAATCGTCGAGGGCCTCCTCTCTTTCACGTGCAGGGCCAATTGTGCTAGTATTCCACCGCAGAAGGGCTATCCACGCCCCGATGCCGTCATCTTGCGGAACGCTTGCGAACTGGGATTGCAGGTTAACTGCCTTTGGGCCGTCGAGTGCCCTATCAAGGTAGCGGTATAGTCTTGTGCTTTGTTGACGAGCCAGTTCTGCCACTGCTGCTGGAAAGCGCTCCCACCTTGAGCTTACCTTGCGTTTTTCCTGAACAGCCTTAGCGCGCGTCTTTGTCTCCGAGCTCTCGGTCTTCAGCTCAGGCATCTCGGCTTCGTCGTCAGACGATGGCAGTCTCTTGTCTTGGGTCCGGGGCGAAGGGCCAGTCCCATTGTTTGCTGTGTGTCTTCATCGCCACCGTTATTGCCTCATTCACACCTGCAACGTGCGCCTCCGCCAGTCAATTCTTCTCAAAGCTTTTCCATTCTCCCCGGTATACTGGAAAGCTTATTCGTATTGAGGACCTCCCGTCCCCAGCTTCCATGTAAGAATTATGATGCTTTTGCCCTCCGGAGAAGTTCCCCCAGCGACCGCCGCCTGTCAGTCCCTAGTTTTCATTAATTCCACTTACTCGGCCACAACTAGGCCGAGGACTTCTTGTACAGATATGAGCATGCACACAGCTAACCCATAGTTGGGGTATGCATATAACTGATGTATTGTTAGGGTCTGCATGTAGGTGACCCATTGTTGTGGTATGCACATAGTTGACCCATCGTAGGGGTCATAGCATATAACTGACCCATCGTTGGGGTCATAGCATGTGGGTGATTCGCTGGGGGCGAATCACA
>PIVW01000418.1 GCA_003353825.1 Chloroflexota bacterium | reverse complement strand
CAAGAGCGAACTCACAAGTGCCCCAATAACGATGTCATGTGTGATGAACAGGCCAATACCGTTGGCTTGGTTTATACATTCAAAAAGATGGGTTAGTAGCTTCTTCGAGTCAGCATTTAGATTATCTGACCAGCCTTCCAAGCTATTGTCCAGAAACAGAGCTTCCGCGCATAAAGCATGACCTAAGGTGTTGAAAGTTTCTGCTGCCTTTTTCTCATCATAAACATAAATACTCGGGTTTCCAAGCCACTCATCTGTCTCTACTATCAATCGGTCATAACCTGCCCCCTTTAACAGCGCTTCACAAGTTCCAATCGTATGAGGGTAATCGCTAGCGCGCGCAGATGACAGCTGCAAGCCCATGCCATCAATCACGCCTCTCAGGTGCTTGCCTACCTGCTTCGCCCTTGCTAACGCTTCCTTAGGTATTGAAGTGGGATCAGTTGTTTTGATCCTCCTCCTACCGACGCTATGTCGCAGAAGCACCGCTACGCTTCGTACAGCAGAACCATCAATAGCCTCCAGAAGCTGTAGCCATTGGATGTTATTCTCATTATTTACGGTCATAATTCTTCCCCCTAACTTGCCTTTTACAGGCGCAAACCGTAGTGACGTCTAACTGCCAGGGCGACCAACCGGAACGCAGCTACGAATATTGCAAGGGCCAATGTCACACCGAGCAACAAATCCGGATCCGATCGCCTAACCGCCCGGACAGCGGTCGTGCCAAAACCGCTCAAACCCATAATTGGCTCCGCAAAAAGTAATGCCGCTACCATGCCGGTAAACATTTTCTCAAGGCTCGGAGTTATCTCGGCAGCCACGTTGTGCAGAAGACGAATACGTTGAAAGAATGTGCTGGCACCAATTGCGATAAGCGTTCGCGCAAAATCGCTCTCCAGATTTCGGCGCGTTATACTGGCGGTCTGAGCGACGGCCAGTGCGCCAGGGACGATTGCAATCGCGGCTACAGCGACCATCAAAGATAAGGCATCTGAGGCCAACTCGCCGAATACCGTCTGAATCGAGAGCACGGCCAGTATACCCAGAAATGGCATGATATACGGTGGCAAGAACGCAAGAAATGATGCGACGCGGTCCAGAGCCCCATTGCGTGCTGGTGCCAAGACCGCCGTTATCAGCGAAGCAAGGAGAATTGCAAGACTAGCCAGAACCAACCTAGGCAGGCTGGCGGCAAGGGCATGACCCAGTTCCCGCGAAACCGGGACACCATCAAGTGTCATTCCAAAGTTGAAGCTCGTAGCGTCTCTGATAACCTGTGAATACGACCTTATACCGTGGTCGGCGCGAAATGCCGCAAGCACCTCATCTCGGGCGCTATCAAGCCCCAGGTACACCACAGCGGCATCCGGAAGCACACCTACCAGAAGGTAAGCCAGCGCATGGGCGCCAAAGACTGACAGAATTGTGATGACAAGTGCACTACGGATATCCATGTAGTCGCGCCGCGCTATTTCATTCCAATAAAGGCGTAGTTCTCCTGACCACTGGGCGTCAACATAACCCCGGTAATACCAGGAGCCAGCGCCTGTAAACGACGTTCTCTCACAATCGCGATCCAGTTACCTTTAGCCAAAATCCGCGAAGCGGTCTCCTGGATGCCCGATTCGGCAATGACATCAATGGTATCAAGGCCATCAATTGGTTTTCCGAACGCCACTAGCGGACTCCCTGGCGTAAAGAAACTCTTCCAGAATGCTGGCGAATGGATGGGAGCTTCAATCAAGAGCGAAGCAACGTCGTATTGACCTTTAACAAGAGAACTAATCAGGATACCCTTCTCCACCCCCTTGTAATCTACTGATACGTCTCCGATCTGTTTCGGAAGTGCGGAAGCGATAAGGTCACTGTAGGGGTCAGGCTCCGTAATGATTGTAAGTTGGGTTTTGGGAAAATCGGATACATCCTTGGCAGGTTGCCCCACAATAGGCAAACCTGCAGGTACGGGGAGAAATGCTACGGCGGCGGGTTCTGCAGTTCCTTTCGAGAGTTCAGCAATCCGCTTCCGGTCTGTTGCAGCGCTAAACGCATCAATGAACGCCCTGACCTGCCCAGGGTAGAAGCCCTTAGCCGCCAATGCCTTTTCGTTGATAATGGCCACGCGTATCCTGTCCCAGGATGACCGGCTCAGTCTGCCAGGGTATTTGAGCTGAAGACCACTCCCTTCCTTCGTCATCAGCTCAACGAGTTGGGGGGAGGCAAGATTCAACACATGGAGTTTTCCAGTAGTAAACCTGCCGATGGCAACAGCATCATCCGGTAGATAGTCGAATTGCACCACATCAACACCGGGCTCTATAGGACTTCCTTCAGGGCGTGCCTCAAGCACGACTTTGACGTCTGGTATGATCTCTCGAATCTTGTAGGGTCCCGCCCCCGGCATGACACCGTAGGCCCCTTCTTCTACGGTCGAAGCAGGAAGAATCCATCCTGCAGGACCGCTAAGGGCATCAAGCAACCATGGAGAAGCCCGGTTCTCCCTGATATGAACCCGGTCGGAAGCGCTGGCAACTAGTCCCGTGCATTCGACTTCCCCCTCTGACTTAACCTCGTGAACGATACTTGCGAGAGACCATGACCAGGGTGATGTCGGTTGCATGGCGGCGCATAGGGAAGACACAACATCGGCGGCGGTTACCGGCGCCCCATTCGAGAATGTTGCGCCCGGACGCAAGTCAAACTCCCATTCGTTTCCTGAACGGCTCCACTCCTTTGCGAGAACCGGATGAGCAGTTCCCTCCTGATCCTGAGCGACCAAGCCTGCGTATAGTAACGTTGCAACCCGTCTGCTCTCGACGTCGGCCATTTTTAGAGGATGCAGGACCAGGGCGAAAGAAAGCAGGCGAAGATGAATTGTTTGCTCCGATTGTTTTGGCTGCTTGGGCTGTTCGGCCTCGTCACACGAGGTGAGCCCCAGCGTGGCGACCACTGCCATGATAACAGTAGCCTGAACAGCAAATCGAGACAGTAATTTCATCAGTCTATTTCCCTTCAAGAATCAAGATGGAGAGAGATCATGCCGAGGGAGCTGTATAAGGAGGGGTCAAAGAACATCACACACCGGCGATTAAAGCCGTTTTGGCCATGATTTTTGGTGCAACAATACGACGGATGAAGACCCCTGCGGGCTCGGCATCTGGCTGCCACGTAGGCAGACCGGAATCCACCCGGCGCAAGATGTCATCACCTATAGAACATGCTCCATTTGGACTCAGACGCACAATTTGACCCAGTTTTGCCGTGCGCCGAACACGCATCGCTTCACTGCTGGGGATCATCTTCATGACCTCCACAAGATCACTAAACTCATCATCAACGAAGAGATCAATACCGTGTTCACGAGCGATCTTGTTGAGGCGCCTTAGCTGAAAAACGATGGTCGCGGCATCATCAGACGGCCCACCGACTCCAGTGCGACCGATCTTATATACCGGGGTAACCACCCATTGCTGGATACCCAGCGATGCCAGAAGTTGCGGCATACCCCACAAGTAGTGCTCTTTCCCACGCTGCAACACACTGGCGACCATAAGACGGTCGCAGAGTTGCGAGGCGCATGCAGCCTTTAAACCACGCAGTGTCGAAGCAAACGCACCCGAAGTTCGTCGCGAAAGATCGTGGTGCGCAGGATCCGCGGCGTCAAGACTCACTGTAACCGCCGTTATATCCAGACGAACAAGATCCGAAACCTTCTCCTCCAAATGGGTTCCGTTAGTCACCAGCGCTGTGTCGATTCCGAACTCGCGCCCACTGCTCAGGATAGTCTCACTGTATCCCCAGCTTTCCGGAAGCAATGGTTCATACCCCTGAATGCTGACGAGAGCGATTTGGTGACTGCGGCACATTTCACCTACGAACTCTACATAGTCACGAAGAGCAAGGGACTGCACGTCCGCCTCTCTACGCAGGCGGATGGCACAGAAAGGACAGTTGAGATTACACCCCTCAGGAGCGGGCACGATAAAGGTTGCCGCGATATCGCCATCCTTCAGTTCCTTAAACTTGGGAAGTGCTGCGCTAAATGCCATTGTTTCCTCCGATGATCTAACTTTGTCCGACCCTCTTTGGGCCTGCTGTCTTCACACAATCGAACACGCAAGACGCACACCAATAAAGTTGGCATACATAAGCTGAAATACTTATATCGTCCTTAACACAAAGAAACTCACAATCTTGCTAGTTACGTCCACTTTAAATATGAGGCCACTTCTAAGTATCCACGCCCCACGGCGCTAGTGAATCCGGTCACGCCGCCAGCAAGACATGCCAAACACTCTGGAGGAGCAAGCCTTAACGGCAATATATACCTTTTGAGCGGGGAAGTGGACAGCATCCTGTGAGGAAGAACAGTAATTATTGTGAGTATTTACTCACAAAAACGCATAACATGATAGACAGTATGATGCTGACCTTGGAACATCAGATATGGGGTTAACTCACATCATTTCAGTGTCTTCAACGGCTGATCGAATTGGTAGTTCTGCTCACGGATCGGCTCGTTGTTGGACTGTCACGTTTTCGTGCCGCTCCGGTTGCATCGTGGATGTTAGGTTTGCCATTGTTTCGTTTACTTACGATCCGAAGTGGGTTATTGAGCATTTGCAATATGGCAGGGAATATCTTATATTATGCCAAAAGGCAACCTTAGGAATTTGCAATGCCACAGCTGCAACTTGTCGAGAAAACAGCATTCCAACCAACCGTACCGGAAATCTCGGATGCGGAGGGCGAGGCTATGGCTCGAGCCGTTGTCAATCTCTTTGCCAAATGGGAATTGACCGATGCACAAGCCTCAATTTTGTTGGGAGGTTTATCGGCATTGTCAACTTGATCGGAACGGTTTCTGTTGGTAGAGGGGATCATGTTCAAAGCCAATGATCTTCCCCGCCTTAAGGGCTTCCGCCATCCCCCGATAGTGGTCGTCTATGCCGTCTGGGCCTACCACCGTTTTGCCCTCAGCTTGCGTGATGTGGAGGATCTCATGGCCGAGCGCGGTGTCATCGTCTCCCATGAGAGCATCCGGGCCTGGGTAGCCCGCTTTGGCCCACAATTTGCCGCGAAGATCCGGCGTGATCGGCCGCGCCCAGCCGATAAGTGGTATCCAGGCGTGATGCTCATCACCATGGGCGGC
>PIVW01000417.1 GCA_003353825.1 Chloroflexota bacterium | reverse complement strand
GATATTACCCACGTGAAATTCCACCGTGCGCTCGCCGATGTGCAGCTCAGCCGAGATTATACGGTTGCTCTTGCCCTGCGCCAGCGCCCGCAGCACGTCTCGCTCCCGATCGGTCAACGCATCCCATCTGAATTTGACTTGCTCTTTCCAGGCGTGGATGCGTGCCAGTTGGTCTAACGTCCACACGGTCTGCCCTCGTGCAACCTGACGCACGCCTTCCAGAACTACGTCCAGAGCGAGTGCTTTCAAAAAATAACCCGCCGCGCTCAGGCTGAAGCCGTCCCAGCGGTGGTTGCCGGAATTGTCGAAATCGAGGAACTAGCAGCAAGGGTGTTTGTAGATCAGGGCATGGCATCACTGAAGATCAAGGTCGGGACCAGGCGCGAAGAGGATGTTGCCCGGGTGCGGGCAGTGCGCGGGGCGGTCGGACCGGACCCGACGATCCGTATCGATGCCAACCAGGGTTGGGATGAGGCTAGCGCTGTGGGGATACTGCGTGATCTGGCCGAGTGTGATATCGAGTTCTGCGAACAACCCCTGCCCTATTGGGATATCGAGGGCATGGCGCGTCTGCGCGCTCACAGCCCTATCCCCATCATGGCCGATGAGTCACTGGTGGATCAACGAGATGCCAGACGTTTGATCGGTGCTCAAGCTTGTGATGGCTTCAATATCAAACCGGGTAAAGCCGGGGGTTTGCACAATGCCATAGAGATCGAAACCATCGCCCGCGAGGCTGCTATCCCCTGCATGGTCGGTGTCTTCGATGAAACACGTCTAGCTCTTAGCGCCTACACCCACTTCATCTCCGCCCGGCCCAACATCTTGTACGCCGATCTGGATTCTTATCTCGCCTATCCTGATGATCCCATTGCTGCTGGCGTCGAACTCGTCAATTCACAGGTGCTCGTATCTGATACGGTAGGGCATGGGGCGAACGTCAAGCCGGAAGTCTGGGAAGCGTTAGAGGGAACGGTAATCGCCGTGTAAAGACTATGCCAATGGCAACGTCATATACAATTCACCTAGTTCAAACCCCAACTTACGGTAGTACCCCCGGGTGCCGATTGCCGATATCACAGCCAATTTCTGATAGCCTTCGGCGTGGGAGATGCCTTTGGCCTCGGCCACCAGCCGCGTTCCCAATCCCATGTGCTGTGCTTCACCCCTGCTGTCTTTTCCGATCCCCAGGGCGGGACCGTAAACATGCACTTCACGGATCATTGCAGCCTGCTCGATTTCCTCGATAGGCACGACCTCCGGCCTGTCCGGCAGAGAGAGCCGCAAAAAACCGGCGAGTTTGTCGTCGGGGGTTATGTAGCTGATGAATAACTCACGGTTGATATCTGTGTCATATGCCAGGATCTCCAGGTGCAAGTCTGAATCCAACACAGTTTGGCGGCGAACCTCCCGACAGCGAATACACCGGCAGGTCATGTCGTGCTCGACCATATAGTTCTGCACCAACTGCCGCAGGTTGGTCTTCTTGTTACCCTCCACAATATTGGGCGAGGGGATATCCCGAAAGATGCGGTTGATACGGCAATAACGGGGCACATGAGGCTTGCAGCGGGCGATGAGCGCCACAAGATCGGACTCGGTATAAGGTTTGTACAGGCCTTTAAGATAATATTTTTCGTAGAGTTCAGTTTCTTTCAGCAATGAATTAGGGTATATCTTCAACTCATCGGGACGGATGGCATGATCACTCCAGAGCCGCTGAAAATCCACGTAGTCGCTCTCCAAAGTATCACCATAGAGATTGGCCATCCAGTGCAACACGATCTTGAAGCCGGCAGCGCGTAGCGTACGCACCGCTGCGCGCATTTCCGCAACCGTGTGTCCCCGTTTATTGATATCGAGGATGTGATCGTCCAGGCTCTGTAACCCCAATTGCACTTTGGTCACGCCCAGGCGGCGGAGATGGGCAACCTCGCGCGGGTTCACCGCATCAGGTCGGGTTTCGACCACCATGCCCACATTGCGATGGGCCGCTTGTTCGTTGAACACCTGAGCCTGTTCCAGCGTTTCAGAATCGAATCCGTTCAGGGCATCGAGACAGCGCCGCACGAACCAGGTTTGATATTCACGAGGGTAGGCGGACCAAGTGCCTCCCAAGATCAGGAGTTCGATTTTGCCGGCATTGTGTCCAATGGCCTGGAAACTGCGAAGCCGGGAACTGGTCTGCAGATAGGGGTCGAAATCATTCTGCAAGGCCCTGAGCGAGCCCGGCTCATCAGGCACATAGCTCTTGGGCATAATCTCGAAGGTAGGGCAGAAGATGCACTTGCCGGGACAGGGAAAGGGTTTGGTCAGCACTGTCACCGGGGCGACACCGGAATGGCTGCGCACAGGCTTGCGTACCAGGCGCTGCATCAAGTCTCGGTCTTGTTCTATGATACCTGCCGCCACCAGCTGTCGGTAACCATCCACCAATTCACCCTTAGAGAATTGTCGTCCGGTTTCACGAGCATGGGTATTGATGATCTTTAGATAAGCTTCATGCGTGAGGTGCGGATGGCCGCGCAGTTTCTCCAACACATCGATCAACACCGCCTGATCGGTGTCGATACCCAAAGTGCGGCCTTCACTGTTCGACCATTTCGAGAGGGTGAGGGTGGGCATAGTCTCTGCTATATCGGCAAAATCCGCACTCGTGATCTGCTTTCATCAACTGTTATTAGTGCACCATTGTCGAACATATGATAGTGTCGTTCAATGATGGTGAGTACTCTTTTACCAAGAGTCTGGGGCATAATATCTTAAGTACGTACTTGAATGACGCTGGGACCACCCTGATGGGTTACTGCAGGAAGTGTGCCAAAATCCAGATCGTGGGTAAACACGACAAACCCGTGTTCACGTGCCCAATTCATGACGCTACTGTCTTCAGCATCTGGTTCACCAACATCCGACCAATGGACTGATTGCCATCCATGTGACTCGAATGCGTCAGTCCATGCGGGTGACAAATTCATATCGATCAGCAATTTCACGCATCCACCAGGGGAAGTTCTAGCTCTTCCACACGCCAGGCTGCATACGATAAAGCCTCGCGGATGTCATCTTCATCCAAATAAGGATATGCCTCGATGATTTCAGCGTTAGTATAGCCAGAAGCCACCAACCCTACGATGGTACCGACGGTAACACGCATGCCACGTATGCATGGTTTACCACCCATCACATTTGGATTGAAAGTTATCCGCGTTAGATTTTGCATAGTCTGTTTTTCCTTGGTGATAAGGGCAATTTACTGTGATGTATCTAGCACTATAACGAGACTTCATCCGGAACTGTCATTCTGAGGCGCTTTTTGCCGAAGAATCTGCGTTGGCTAGCCGAGATTCTTCGCAAACTGCCGCTCAGAATGACAAGTCTCGTTGTAGTACTAGGCTTATAGATGCAAGTAGTCGGACACTTCCATCTGCATCTAACGTGGCTTCTATAGTTCGGATCATAAGTGTATTGCCTGTCGTCAGATGGAGATGATAGAATGGGTTTAATGAATGTAATCGTAAGACAAAAGCTTGTACAGGTCAATAGAGATTTTTACGATCAGTTCGCCGATGCCTTTGCCTCTACACGGTATGGCGTGCAGGGGGGTTGGGAGCGGATTATACCTCAGTTTGCCAAGGGCTGTCAGGTGCTAGATCTGGGCTGCGGAAATGGCAGGTTCGCGCGCTTTCTCGATAGCAGGGTGCCTACCAGTCGCTATGTGGGCCTCGACGCCAGTGCAGGACTGATCAAGATCGCCCGTGCGCAGGCTAGTCAGCTTGAACAGACACAGGCTAGTTTTATGTTGGCCGATCTGGCCGCGCCCGGATGGTCGGCGCCCTGCCAGTGGAACGACTTCGATGTGGTCGTCAGCCTTGCCGTCATGCATCACATCCCCAGTTTCGAGACACGCTCTAGCTTTCTACGTGCTGCGACCACCTGTCTTGGCTCGGACGGGGTGGTCATCCTCTCCAACTGGCGTTTTGCCCACAACCAGCGCATGCGCCGGAAAATCGTGCCCTGGGAAACACTGGGATTGAACGACGCCGATGTGGAACCGGGTGACTACCTGCTCGATTGGAAAAGGGAGGGTACTGGTTATCGCTACGCCCACCAGGTGGATGAACCGGAAATAGTGGAGCTAGCTCAACTGGCCGGGCTCGATGTCGTCGAACAGTTTTATGCAGATGGTAAAGAAGGGGATTTGAGTCTTTACAGTGTCCTAATACCTTCCGCCCGACAACCATAATCAGGCAAAACCTTCAGCTGTGAATGCGACATCGCTCACATGAATTTACCACCATCTCTTCGACCCCAGATCAAACCGTGCAGGAAATCAACACATTTTTGTCGCGTATCATCCCATAATGGCGTGGACAAGAGGCAAAGACTGATGTCGAAATCGATTTACGAAGAACTCAAAGGGAAGACTTGTTTGATTACGGGCGCATCTCGAACTTTGGGTGCGGCGATCGTCTACAGCATGGCCCACCAAGGTGTAGATGTCGCCGTAAACTACCATCATTCACAACATGCTGCCCAGGCCTTGTGCGAGTCCATCGAGGCTGAAAATGTAAAGGCTTATGCCATTCAAGCAGATGTATCGCAAATAGCGGATATCGAGCATCTGGTAGAGATTACACAGACACATCTGGGGCCCATCGATATCCTGGTTAATAATGTTGGGCCCTACATCGATACGCCCTTTCTCGATCTATCTGTCAGCGACTTTGATCGGATTCTGGCCGGCAACCTGCGGGCGACTTTCATGCTCTCGCAGGCGATCGGCCGAGGCATGAAAGAACGAGGGCGCGGACATATCATCAACATCGCCGCCACCGACGCTTTCCATCGCAGTCACTCAATCTACGGGTTGGCAAAAAGTGGGGTGCTCTATCTCACCGAGGCCATGGCCTTAGAATTAGCCCCGGAAGTCCGCATCAACGCCATCGCTCCTGATTTAATCGCGGACAACGAAGATATGACTGCCGAATTCGTTGGGCAGGCAATCGGGGGCACCCCTCTGGGCAGGTTGGTCACTCGTGCCGAGATCGCAGACATGGTTTGCCTGCTTTGTACTTCAGCATTCGCCAGTGTCACCGGCCAGACACTGCTCATGGATGGTGGACGGTAGAAGGTGGAAGGTTTATGGTAAA
>PIVW01000031.1 GCA_003353825.1 Chloroflexota bacterium | reverse complement strand
TTAGGTAATTGGCAAGGTTTGAGGCGCTCTAAGACGCTGAAATCGGACTTTCTGGCTTCAGCACAAGAGCACTTCTCAAGAATTTGTAAAGATGCAAAACGGCATCAATGAACCATGCCCAAAATTGGCTGTAAAGCCGACCGGGTGAGGAGTTTCCGCCTAAAAACTGCACAAACAGCCAACCCGCGTCGCAGAATAGCATTGCTCTGAACGCCGATCTGATGGAAATTGCTCGCTCTGTTGCCACAACATTTTCATATTTGGTATTGCTGCATGAACCATACGGAGTTTGACCCCAGCATTTATCGTTTCCCCTCTCAGATTACGTTTCCCTCGCTTCATTCCAACCCAGTGCAATCGATCCCGTTAATACGCCCCGTTTCCTTTCAAAACAATGCCGACGGTGCGCCAGAGGATCTGCATATCCAACAGCGGCGAATAATGACTGATGTAATAGAGATCGTCCTCGGTATGGAGGTGCATGGGTTTATCGCTGCGACCGCTGATCTGCCACCAACCGGTGATGCCCGGTGGTACGGCAAAGCGTTTGTGTTGCCAGGCTTCGTAACGAGCGACGATAAAGGGCAACTCAGGACGAGGGCCCACCATGCTCATTTCGCCTTTGAAGACATTAAATATCTGCGGTAACTCATCGATGCTGGTACGGCGCATCACACGGCCAACCCGTGTGATGCGAGGATCATCGCGATGTTTGTGAACGATCTGGCCATCAGCAGTTTCTGTGAGCACTTCTGCAAGGCGTTGGTCCGCGTTTTCGACCATGGAACGAAACTTATAAACCTGAAAGAGCCGCCCGTTTTCGCCGACACGTTCTTGCCTGAGTATGACCGCGCCAGAGCTATCAAGTTTGATGGCGATGGCTACCACCAACATGATCGGCCATGTCACCACTAAGGTAAACGAGGCAACGATGAGATCGAATGTCCGTTTAAGCAGACGATTGAAGCCGCAAATAGCGGGATCGCGTAATCCGATCAGAGGAATGCCATCCCAATCAGACATGCTGGCTCGGAAGAAGGCCAGGTCGAGCACATCAGGTACCACGCGTACCTGGACAGGATGCTCTTGTAAGGCGATGACCAGTTGTCGCAAAGCCTCATGGGCACGCAGAGGCAGGGCGAAGATCACTTCATCGACGTTCAACTTTTCTACCATGGCCAGAGCGTTGGATAACGGTCCGAAGACTTGTTCTCCTGCGACCCTACTTCCTATCTTCCCTGGATCGTCATCGAGGAACCCAACCAACTTCAATCCCGTCCAGGTCTCCTCGTGAATGCGTAACCCTACCGTCTGCCCCACTCGTCCGGCTCCAATGACCAGGATTCGCCGTGTACTTAGTTTGCGGGCGCCTGTCCAATGTAGCGCCAGGCGTATCGCCCATCGGTATAAGATGAGGAAAATGACATCACCGATAACGAAATAGATAAAGAGCAAACGCGGTAAATCACGATACGAAAGGTAGAGCACGCCGGCAAAGACAAAGAATGAGAGGCTGATTGCTAATAGAAGCGACTGCAATTCGTCAACAGCGCGCAGGGTATTGCGTGGGTCGTAGACGTTGAGCAGGTAAAACACCAATGTCCAAATAGCGCAGATAGTGACATAGAGCGCTGGTGTGAATTCGATATCCCCGGCGGTCAGTGTCATACCATAGGGAAGATAGATACGGGCGAGATACGCAAGATAGAGTACAAGCAGCGTCAGTACCAAGTCGCTGATATACTCGTAGATAATGAAATTGACATCCTCATCACGTCTCAGCATAAGACTTCCTCAGGCGTTATCTGGCAACGCCAGTCACGTATTATACTCGAAGTCGAGTGCTAGCCAACAAAATGATCCGTACCGCGAACAAATTCGCCACTTTTTTCAGTCGAACAGAACTTATGACGGACATTATCCGGGGTTGGCAGCAAGGTCGAGGTCAGGCATAATGCACGAGATCGATGTATACTTAAATGGGAGTAGACTCATGACCGAATCTCTTACCCCTAAACGCGCCTACGAATCTTATGTCGAGATGACACAATTGGTACTGCCTTCGCATGCAAACGGTTTGGGTACAGCATTCGGGGGGCAGATCATGTCTTGGATAGATATCTGTGCCGGTGTAGCTGCCATGCGCCATGCCCGCCAGATCGTAGTGACTGTCAGTATGGACGATCTGCATTTTCGCCAAGGCATTCGTATCGGTGAAGTTGTGATCTTGAAAGCACAAGTAAATCGAGCATTTAATTCAAGCATGGAGGTAGGTGTTCGCGTTCAGGCCGAGAACCCGTTAACGGGCGAACTCAGACGCAGTTCTAGCGCTTATCTCACTTTTGTCGCGATCGACGAACATGGTAACCGGATTAATATCCCCGCTCTCATTCCTGAAACCGAGAATCAAAAACGCCGTTATGATGAAGCGGCAGAGCGCCGGCGTATTCGATTGGAACGAAGGACTATTCGGCGTAATGTTGTTCATCATCGCCATGGCTAGTGATCAGTCAATGTCGTTAAGTTAAAGTGGTTCTCTGGGATTTCGCGTGGTGCTGATTTTTTCCACACTATATCTAGGCGCTGGTACAATCAGCCACTAGGTGTGGGGGCATCATCAACTGAAATTCGTGATCGTCACGCGAAGTCCCAAAGAGCCGTTAAAGTGCATTGCACCTGGGTTAAGTCAAGTCTGCATCAGTGTAGAGTGGATCTCGCTTACGAATGTACTCATCTCTCCCTGTTGCTGTCTTGTAGGCGGCAAAGGCGTCTCGCAATTGCCGGTCCAGATTGGGGAAACGCTCTTGGGCCCATTGGAAAAAGAATGGGACTTCTAACTCGGCTGTAACCAATTCCCAATAAAAGAGTTCACTGATGACTCCGCCTTCTTCCAGCATGCCACTAGAAGTGTAGCTATCGAGTGCCGGACGGCGATCATAGGGTACGCGATAGAATGTCGTCTTCCAGCCTCCATCCATTGTGTCTGCTGTGGGGTTATCAAGGATTGCAAATTGCGCCCTCACATCCCCATTCAGAGGGATGCCCACACTACCGGGGTTAACCAGGTGCCACTTCCGGGGGTGTTGTTGCCCACTATTCCAAAGCGAGGCAAGGTGTTGATTGCCAACGAGATCATCGGCGTGCAGATTCGCCGTAGATAGGCGTCGATCTATCTGAACGTGTGAGTGAGCGCTGATTAAGGTAGATTGCTCCACATGCTGGATGGCAGAGACAATCTCATCGTCGGGCTGGTCTACATAAAAACCGCGGCGATTGTGGCCCGGAACACCATGGGCGACGCGGATCGGTTGGGTTTGGGGGAAGTAAAGGGTGAGATCGTCGGGCAGCGTGGCGAGATAGCGCCCTTGCTCTGGCGAGAGGTGATCGACCAACCAGTGCAGTTGTCCCCAGCGCTCTCTGTCATGGCTTTCGGGAACGTCGCGCTCGCTGCCAAAATTCAGGTAGTAGAACTCGTGATTGCCACGAACGACCACCCAGTCGCTGCTACGGATGTAGTCGATCACCTGGGCGCTGAAAGGCACGGCGTTGATTAGATCGCCGTTGACGATGACAGTATCAGGTTGTAATCGCTCCAGTTCAGTGCAGACGGCCTCTAATGCGGGCCAGTTGCCGTGGATGTCAGCTAGAAATGCTAAGCGCATCGAGATGATACTCGGGCGTGAGTGCGCGATTGAAGGTCTTCAAGGCGGATGTCATTTCGGCGTGGCTATAACCACTTTTGTGTCCTGGCATTGTGGCTGCAAATGCCGATTCCCGGCGGAGATGGGCAAAGAAGGGAACGATCCACCAACGTGCAGTACGCAATTCTTCCCAAAAAAGATGTGCGATGACGCCACCCTTGTGTAATAATCGCTTTGTCGGAATATCGCGAGTTCGCCCTCCAGATCATAGGACAGGCGGCGCTGTTCGGCCTGCCATCCCTGTTCCGTTCTGTGCAAAATGATGAAACCTACCCGTGTGTCACCATCGAGCGGTAATTCTGCCGAGGGGGTGCGGATAAAGTGATAATGCTGCCAACGGTGTTGCCAGAACCAATGGAGGTGATATCCGACCAGGGTGGAGCGATGAGGGAGGTCGGTGAAGATGTTTGCCCAATCTTGCTTAGAGAATTGTGCTGTTACCCGACCTGTATCGTTTCCCGGTTCGGCGTGGGTCATCACCAGCGGAGAACTACCATTGCAGAGCCACAAGGTTTCGGGCAGATCGCACAGCCATTGCCTGTCGCCGGCATTTAGCATGTGATAATCATATTGGGTCGGCGCCCAGTTGTCTTGCTTCCACTTGATATGTTCTGGCACAACCGTTTCCGATCTGGGTGCATGATACTACGTTAGACGACACGAATGCTTTTGGGTTCCCTCAGTCTTCATCATCCCTGGCCTAACCTTCGGGGATGTACTCAAACCTGTGCCCGTACCTGCCGTTTCATATATCCCAGCAAGGCGTGCAATCCGCGCAAGCGCAGATGAGAAATGACCTTGTCCAACCCCAGCAAGCGGTAGACATCATCGGGTGTGTTCAGCACGGCGGTAGGGCTAACGCCATTAATACCTTCGGCCAATAGACTGGCATACCCTCGTACGGTGGGCGCTTCAGGCGGAATATCAAAATAGAATACGACTTCGCCATTGGTGATCTCTGTGTGCAGAAAGACAGGCGACTGGCATTCGTGCACTTTTTCCATAATGTCACGTTCATCTAGCAGTCGTTCCGGAAGATCGGGCAAAGTATCAGAGAAGTCTATCATCATTTCGATGCGTTCTTCCGGGAAAGCTTCCTGAAATTCTTCGATTATGCCCTGAAGTTTTTGGGGACAGGCATCGAGTTTCGCCTGTAGGGTAGGGTCATCAAACATGGTTGCTCCTCGACCTGTCAACTGAGATCGCAGATTGATATTTTACCATAGGGCATTCTGCCATACTCAGTTAAAGTATTTCAAAAAAACAAAATGCGCCACACCAGGAGGGTGGGCGCATTTGGGGACCTTGAGTCGCTCCAGGTTAGCACAGGACGACGGAGTTGTCCTCACCTAAGCCATTGGGAGTGTAGTCATCGGCTGCCCAGTCATTCTCCCAGGTGCCGTCTAAACGATAACGATATTGGTAAGCCTGTCCCGGTTCAAGTTCCAGGGCCAGTTTGTGCGTACCATTTTTGTACTTCTTCATTGGCTGGGGTTTCCACTCGTTGAAATCTCCAGCGACTTCAACAACATCGGTTTTTTTAGCGAAATCGACCGTAAATGTGACCTTCATGGCATCACGGCTCTTGACGTATTTTTTGTTTACCATTGTGACTTACTCCTTTGGGGGATTACAAAAAATGAAGAATGACAGCGGGCTGTGGTGTCGTCCTTGTTGGGGTGGCAGCAATGCCACCGATCGGCAATATTATTCAAGTCGGCGCTATCTGTCAACTTTGCGAAACTGGTCTTAGCCAGCGTCTGTGAGCGCCTTCATTAGCTGTTCCGCTTCTTCGGCAGTGATGGTACCGGTCTCAAGCATCTCCAGTACCATGCGTAGTTCATCTGGGCCAGGAACTTTTGAGGTCAGCGGTTGTGCCTGGGTAACGGCTGTCGCTGGTGTATTCGGGGCCAGTGAATCCAGCAGATCGCGCACGATTTCTCGCACCGAGGCACCCGTTGTCCCGATCTTTTCCAGGTCATCCAGATCAACAGTGACATCGACGTTGGCTCGTTTTGTCTCAGCTTTGACACCACCCGCCGCCTTCTTGAGCTCGGTTTTCACCTCTTTCATCGCTTTCTTTAGCTCCGCATCGACAATGGCACTGTGACGTCGTTGCCATTGCCCCGGGCTATTTAGGATGACATCTCCACCTGCTTCGATACTTAGTTCACAAGCTTCTGATTCGTCGCCTAGTATTCCTGTCACGCTGCCATCTTCTTGAACTGCCAACGACAGGTCTGGGGCTCCGCGTATCTCTCCGTCTGCACGAATGGTTACACGAATATCACCACTGATACGCCCTACAACATCACCGCCAGCAGATATCCAATACTTACCTTGACTGTGCAGAGGGCCGTTTATCGTTACATCGCCACCTACCCCGGTGAGTGCCAGAGATTGCCCTGGAGATGAGACAGTTGCATCGCCACCAGTGGATTGCACTGACGCCACATCAACCACACTGCTCAATGCTACATCCCCTTGCACCGATTCGATCTGTAACGTGGTACAGTGGGCGACACTTAAGTCACCGCCGATGCTGGTGATATTTGCCTCAGGTACATTGCTGATGCTGGTGTCGCCATGAATAGCCTCTGACTTGATCGTACTGACGTGGGCAACGGCAAGATCCCCGCGCACGTTTTGTAACTGCACCTGGTCCTTGATCTTCCGCAATGCCATATCGCCACGCACATCGCCCACCACTTCCAGAGAGGCCAATTCGCTACCCACCAAATCACCTTTACATTCTGCTACTCTGACATCACCCAGGTTTCGTAGCACCATATCATCAGTCATACCTACGATATTCATCGATGTCCCCGCCGGCAAGCGCAACGTGACCGAGCCCCGGCAGCGAATAAGCGTACTATCTTCTTTGATTTCGACGGGTGAGATATCAGAATCATTTGTCTGTGGCGAATCGAGAACCGCTGTCTCTCTATTGGCATCCCCGCGTACGACGACATCACCACTCTCTTCGAGGTGCAGTTGGACAACGCCCACTGGCGTGAACTGTAACTGTTTCATAGCATGTTACTCCAAGTATATCTGTACGTGTTCGCCATCCTCTTCGTCGATAACTTCCAAGAGGGAGCCATTCTCTACCTGGTTGATGGTCTCTCGCAGCTCTGTGGCATCAAATCCAGCAATGTTCCCCATACGCAAGCCGAATTCCATCAAGCGGTATGGCATGCGCACATGCACTTTTCGTCGTCCAGAGACCCTATCCGAAACACGGATGACCAGCCAGCGCCAGTCGTTCTTAGGGTTGGACGTAGGTGATGGTTGTGTCAGAAAGTTATCAGGAACTGGTTCGAGCGCACCCAGCAATGCCACACCTTCGCTGGCGTTTAGGGTTTTATTCTGTACTAAATCCAAAATGCGTCTGCGTTCTTCATTCATGAGGTAGGCCTCCAATTTTAGATGCTGGACATGTATGATAAATCCAGATAAATCCTTCATCTTGGTGCGATACCACTCGGTCTGTCCAGAGCGGGCCGAAACTGGGATACCGAATCAACAGATCGAACCGGTCAGGATAACTTGATTTAGGCGATTCCTTGGCAGATAGTGCCGCGCTCATGCTGTGGCGCCTTTGAGCAAGCGGGTAGCTTGTTCGGCTGTGAGCTTGCCCTCCGCCAGATCATCCAGAATCTGGCGACGCTCTAGCTTCTGTGTTTGTTCCTCTTCCTGGGGAGTAAATCCCATTGTCTGCAACATTTCGGTTAGGCGGGCACGCAGTGTGGGATAGGACATGCCTACCTCTTCTTGTAACCGGTTTAGTTTCCCCTCACAACGTACAAAGGCTTCCATAAGTGTCAATTGTTCTGGTGAGAGCCTAGCAAACCGCCGGAGTACAGGTAATCTTTCTTCGTCAAACTCTGTGTTGGGGCTCGGCAGGAAATGACCTTGGTAGGATGTATCGCATTGTCGGCAATGGAGCTCCCTGACAAGCAGATCTCCCTCACAAAACGGGCAGATAGAAGGGGCAGATTTCATAATTCAAGTATCTCCATACGATAAATTCAATAATTATACATATAATAGTAGATAAAATTGATTTTGTCAATGGGTAAATTGAATATATTAAAATAAAACGATTAAGTTGTGAATGTTCATGTTGTTCATCGGTGAGAGATACAAATGTCAATATGTAACACAGCCTGTGCTTGTCATTCTCTGCAGCGCTCGTTACAATTACATCAGTTGACCTGTTCTTTTCTCACTTACCCATTTTTCTTGGTGCCCGACTATTTCATGCAACGCAGTCAATTGATCAGCCGCAAACATGAAGTGATCGCGCAGATACGCCGCACGCGCCGCGAGCTAGAGCGTGAGACTCAGCCTCAGGATCGATCCGGCAGGCGGCGGCGTCAATCCTTGGAGCAGCGATTACAGAGTTTGATGGCCGAGGAGTATCGTTTACGCCTGGCGATTGATAGGGCGAAGCACTAAAAATTCGACCACCGCTTTCTGGCGGTGGTCGAATTGAGGGCTGGAGCAATAAGATTAGTTTACGGGCGATCAGTTTGCAATTACAGAAGCGCTTTCTAACGGCGGCGTTTTGTCAAAGCGCTTATTCAACCCCAACGGTCACTGCCAAATTTCTGATCTGGCTGACCTGGGACGTTGAGATCGGCGGCAGCCAACTCAGCGCGTGAGCTACCATCAAAATCTACAACGACCCTCTCCATCAGCACATTCAAGTGCTTGACGGTACCAACACCTTCTGCGCTCTCGACACGCCGCCCTAGTTTGGGTAAATAGCGCCTTGACTCCGTATACATATCATTTTCATAAGCCAGACTGCAGAGTAGCCTGCCACAAGAACCAGAGATGTCGGTGGGGTTGAGGGGCAGACTCTGATTCTTGGCCATTTTTATCGAAACCGAGTGGAATTCACGCAGGAACGAGCTACAGCAAAGGTCACGGCCACACTTGCCATAACCCCCGATGATTTTGGCCTGATCACGCACGCCGACCTGACGCATCTCAATGCGCGTACTAAAGTGATGAGCCAGATCCCGTACCAATTCTCGGAAATCTACACGTTTGTTAGCAGTGAATTCCACCACCAGGCGTTTTCCGTTGTAGCCATAGTTACAACGAATCACTTTCATTGCCAGTTCATGCTCAAGGCCCTTGCGGGTGCATATCTGCAAAGCGATCTCTTCTTGAGATGACCAGTAGCGCTTCTGTGAATGATCTCTGTCATCTGCGCGTCGTGCTACCTTTTTTAACTCGCCAGTAAGCTCTTCTTCGCTGATCTCTTTGGCTGGGTGCACGATCTGCACCATTTCGCGACCTCGCGCTGTATCGACAATAACCCATTCACCCGGCAATAGATCGGTGTGAGCGGCAGGGTCGAAGTAGTATATTTTGGTAACAGGCTGGAACTGAATGCCTACAACCTGTGGCATAGTGTGTTCTCCGGTAGTGTCACTATCTGGAAACGTTTGAACGTATTCTATGTTGTGTTAGGCACTTTAAGCAACAGTGCTTCTAGAGCCAACAATGAATTTACGTTTCGACGCAAATAGGTGGCCGTACTCATTAGTGCTTCAAGAAAGCGCCGAACATCGGCAGGTTGGGTTGCTTCCGCCGTCGCTTCGAGCAGGCTTAACTGGTCTCGATTGACAACCCTGTCCGTACAGGCCTGTTGCACGAGCAAGACGTCGCGCCACCACCACAACCAATCCCTCAGAATGACTAGGGGATCACTCTCGCTATCCAGTTTGCGTGCATACGCCAGCCTTTCCACGGCATCCTGTTCTACCAGCGCCTGCGCGGATTGTGTACGTTCAATATGAGATTGCCAGGCAGCTTCACTGGTCGCCATCTCTAAAGCCCAGGCAAAGCGGCCCACGCTTAGACCGGCCAGGAGATTGGCACGTTCTTCGGGGATGTCCCAACCACTTTGCAGCGAGACCGAGACAGTCTCTTCTGGTAAAGGACGTAGATGCAGTACCTGACAACGAGAGGTGATGGTAGCCAATAAGCTTGAAGATTGGCTGCTGGTGAGGAGGATGCGTGTGCTATCGGTGGGTTCTTCAAGAGTTTTGAGCAAAGCATTGGCGGCACTGGGATTCGCGCGATCAAACGAGCGAATGATAAAGACCTTGTAATGCCCTTCGATGGGCGAAAGTGTAGCTTCGCGGATCAGATCGCGCACCTGCTCTATTTTGATTTGAGCACCTTGTGGTTCGATGAGTCTGTGGTCAGGATGCCCACCTTCAGCAGCCAGTCGGCAGGCTCTACACCGCCCGCAGGCACCGAGACCCTCCGTGGCAATGGGTTTTTCACAGGTCAGCGCCTGTGCCAGGGCGCGGGCCAGTGTTGTTTTACCTATCTGGTCTGGCCCCGCGAAAAGATAGGCATGGCTGGTACTCCCTGCCAATACGGCGCTGCGTAATAGATTTTGAGCCCAATCATGGCCGTAGACATGTAGGCGGGCGCCGTCAGGTATCATGCTCGGTTGAGATCGCTGGTAGGATAAACAAAGAAGTCGCTGCCATCATTGTAGCATGGCAGTACAGGATTATCGAGCCGCTAAAGCTTGCCTGTACGTTTCGAGTGTTTCGCTTGCCGCTTTCTCCCAACTAAATGTTGTTGCTCGTTTCAGACCTTTTTGTTGTAAATCGGACCAGAGTGCCTGATCCTCAAGCATTCGATGCATCGCCACCGTCCAGGCCTCAATGTCATCAGGGGGGGCCATAAGCGCGGCGTTGCCCACAACTTCGGGCAGGCTGCCTGCATCCGAGCAAACAACTGGTGTACCACATGCCATCGCCTCGAGCGGAGGAAGCCCAAAACCTTCGTAATATGCGGGATGGACGAGCATTGTTGCTAGATTATAAAGTGCTCGTAGATGTTCATTGTCAGGTATACTTCCGGTGAAAATGACATGTTCAGTCAGGCCAAGTGATTTCACCAGGTCGTTGATGTCATGGAAGAGCCAGCCTGGTGCTCCAGCCAGTACGAGAGGAATGTCAATAGTGTAGAGATTTCTTAATTGCTGATATGCTCTTAACAAGGTCCCCAGATTTTTTCGTGGCTCAATAGTACCTACAAAGAGAATAAACCTCTCCGGGATGTTGATGGCAGTAGTATCCAGGCTAGTATCCAGGCTAGTATCCAGGCAAGTACGTGCTATGGTAGTGTCAATAGGCTGGAACAGGGGGTCGGCTGCTTCGTAAATGACGTTGATTTTTGATTCGGGTGCGCCCAAAAGCTTTACCAAATCTGATCGGGTTGAATTGCTTACCGCGATTATGCGGTTCGCACGGCGCACGGCCAACTCTATCTGGCCATAATAACGGGCTGACTCGGACGTGACGAAATTGGGGTAGATCAGAAAACCCAGGTCGTGTACTGTGATAACAGACGGGATTCGGTTGTGTAGAGGCGGGATGAAATCAGGACTGTGGAGTAGGTCGAGTCCGAGCAGGCGAGTTTCCAGGCTGAGGGGCCATTGCTCGAAGCGATGGTGGGCGGGCGTCAGCAACGAAGCCGTCGTAAAATTCTGCGCGGCGATGAGCGGTTCCACCTGTCGCCTGTGCTGTAAAAGTACATAGTCGTTTCTATGATCGATCTGTGACAGTGCTTGCAGTAGCCTCAAAGTGTACCAGCTAATACCCGCTTGTCTGTGGTAGACAAGTCTTACATCAATACCAACGCGCATGGTTCCTTCATGGAGTTGAGAGTCACGAAACGACGGATCGATCTCCTTAGGGCTAAGAATTAAATAACTTGCGGAACCCTTCCGTCATTTCAGGAAGCAAATCGGCAAGTTATTCTGTCCTAGGTACCTATCAAGATGTTAGTCCGTCACTGTGATGATTGGAAATTACATCAGATAACGTGCGTAAACGTATACTGTGCCGAAGATAAGCGTGAAGAAAGTGACGATAATACCATAAGCGGCGAATCTGATGAAGGAAATATGGTGTCCTGCGCGGCTGGCAAAACTGGCAACGACCACATTGGCGGAAGCGCCAATCAAGGTGGCATTTCCGCCAAAATCGGCGCCGATGGCAAGCGCCCACCACAGAGGCCATGTATCTACGCCGCGCTCACCAAGGCTCTGGATCAGCGGGATCATCGTCGCTGTATAGGGGATGTTGTCGATGATACCGCTGGCAATGGCAGAGACCCACAGAATAGTCAATGTTGTAACGGTTTGATCTCCTCCTGTGATATCGAGCAACCAATTGGCCGCCATTTCGATGGCGCCTACCCATACCAATCCTTCGACCATGACAAACAAACCTACAAAGAACAGAAGAGTCGGCCATTCTACGCTCTCGAGCGATTTATGGATATCACGCCGCGACCACGCTAAAAGAACAACGGCGCCGGTTAAGGCGATAGTGGCTGTTTCCAGATGAAAGGTGCTGTGCAGTAGGAACCCTACCAGTACCGCCCCGAGCACGATTAATGATTGGCGCAGTAGCACCGGATTGGTAATTAATCCTGATGCATCAAGGCTGGCAGCCTTCTCCTCCATATTGACATTGGGCAATGAACGTCGAAATAACAAAGGGATGATGATGATATAGACGACCATGCAGACGATAACCAGGGGGGCCATATTGACGAAGAAAGTAACGAAGTCAATCCCAGCCGCGCTGCCGATAAGAATGTTTGGCGGATCGCCAATAAGGGTTGCTGCGCCACCAATATTGGAGGCGATTACCTCGCCCACGAGCAGAGGGATGGCGCTGATGCCCAGGCTTGAGGCGATAAACAGGGTGACAGGCGCGATCAGCACGACAACTGTTACATTATCCAGCAATGCCGATCCCACCGCCGTGACTACAGCCAGAATTTGCAAAATACGGACAGGATTGCCTTTGCCGACCTGAACGGCTCGTACCGATAGCCATTGAAAAAGACCGGTTTCGCTGATAACACCGGCCAATATCATCATCCCCGCCAGCAGGAAAATCACATTTAGATCGATCCCATTGAAAGCTTCGTGCTGTGTGTATGAAGGAATGAGCGTGATCATCAGCATGCCACCCAGCAGTGCTATGACCATACGGTCGACTTTTTCTGTAACGATGATGGCATACGTAATGAAGAATATCACCACCGCAATGATCAACTCATTCATAATTAAATTCCTGCCGTTGTACCAGTTCCAATAGCTCTAGTAAGCTGATAAATCCAACAACATTATTTGAATCGTTGACCATCGGTAACCCGGAAAGCTCGTGTTCATGCATCAGACGAAAGGCTTCGCTTATCGGATCATCAGCATGAATTGCGACCGGATCGATCATGATATCGCTGGCGCTGCGCACGGTCGTCATACGGCCAAATTCCTCCGCTCTTTCGCGATCATGGATTTCACTAAAGAACAGCTCCGGCATGATCCCAAAAAACATATGGTCGGCCAACTGACGTAATGTCACCAGACCGATAAGGTGATTTTCACGGCTCACAACCGCAGCCACGTGCGAAGATGGCGCCTTCAGCATCTCGCGATTGATCTCGGCCAACGATGCATTCGATTGCACGATGACCAAATCGCTTTCAATGTGTTCGAATGCTTCTCGCACCGGCATCTTACGAATTCGAACATCCAACTCGCTGACCACCGGTTCTGCTACAATATCGGGTTGTTTTCGTTTGTACAAGCCAACGGTATGCGAGATAGGGATGCTGAAAAGAATACCGCTATGAGGCCGGCCGAAGCCCTCAATAGCCTTTTCGGTCGCGGCAATCGCCCCTTCGACCAGTGTGGATTCCATGACTGCCATGATCGTTTTTTGTTTTGATTCTCCCTGGTGAAATAAACGCGCGACCCCACCCAAGCCGATGTTTTCCAACCACGAGTGGGCCGTGTAACCTCCCCAACTCTCCAATACCGTGGCGCCCGGTACGTGCGCCTCATACAAACCTTTAAGAACAGGCTGTATACGGTCAGGCTCATCAAGTATGATGACCAATAATTCTCTTGGTGTTTGATCTCTAGTCATAAGTAAGGCTCCACTTCATAAGGTGCGCCCAAATCTGAGCGTCGTCTGAAGATTCTGTTTTTTGATTAGGCCCCGCCACATTGCGGTCAACATTGTAGAATCCTCCAGCTCACTATAAAATCAGAGGCTGGAGTGTCTTGCATGCTACGAACTTTGCTACAATCCTCGATACGTACGATAAAACGCGACCCAAATTATACCATTGATCCCGATCTGCCCACGACTGCGCTCATCACTCTGATCAAGGAGCGTGGATGGGCGATGGTACGGGGGTGGTTCAGACGTCCCTTCTTAGGTAGCTGTGGTGGATCCTTCTTTGTTGGCCGGCGTGTGCAACTGTTGAACACGCGCCTTATTCATGTTGGGCGAAGTGTTACGCTGGAAGATGATGTCAAGATCGACGCACTCAGCCGTAAGGGTGTGAGGCTGGGGAATAATGTTTCTATCGGCCGATTTTCGATCATCGAATGCACGGGGGTTGTCACGAACTTAGGGCGCGGCTTTTTCATTGGCGATGATTCAAATTTAGGCGATTATAATTTCGTGGGAGCGGCCGGTGGTGTGACGATTGGCAGCAACGTGTTGATCGGACAGGGCGTACGTTTCCATTCCGAGAATCACATTATCGAGCGTATCGATATCCCCATCAAAGCACAGGGCGTCACAAATCAGGGCATTCAAGTGGAAGATGATGTCTGGTTGGGATCTGGGGTCATTCTCTTGGACGGTGTTCAGGTGGGGCGGGGCGCAGTGGTTGCTGCTGGCAGTGTCGTCAATAAAGATATCCCGGCCTATGCTATAGCTGGTGGGGTGCCTGCCCGTATTCTGAAATATCGGAATCAGGGGGACGCATGAAGATACAGCAGCGGTTGGGGTTACAGCCATTGTGGTTAATCGTTGCCGTTGTAGTCGGTATACTAGCTGGGATCTTGCCTGTATTGGTGGGACAAAATCCCCTTTTTGGTGTCGTTTTGGTGGTTGGGATCGTCGGACTTCTGTTCCTCATCTTAGCTTGGCCATTTAGTGGTGTCGCTATCCTTATTCTAGCAGCCCTTGTGACACGCTATCGTTTTGACGCAGGGCCGGTTTCGGTTCGCGCCGAACATATTGCAGCTATAGCTGTTGCCGGTCTGGCCTTTATACAGCTTATGGTCAACCGCGGCCGTGTTCGATTCCCCGCGGCAGCTTGGTTTGCAACGGGCTGGTGGCTGATGAATGTCATTTCTGGTTTCTTTTTTAGCCCTGATCCTGTTGTAGGGTTGCAGAATTCCATCCGCTTGGGCTTGTTAGTTCTGACATTCGTTCTGATACTCAACCTGATTCCCAATCGACACTATTGGTACTGGGCGGTGGGGCTTTTTCTTGTCACTGGTGTGCTTGAAGCAGCGTTTGGCGTCATGGCGCGCGTTTTATTTCCATTTGGAATCAATTTGGGTGTGCAGGTGTCTTGGAATTTTTCCGAGCCCATTCCGTACGGGACGTTTGAGGAAGGAAATTTATTCGGCAGCCATACTGGAGTCTGGGCGATTGTCCTCCTTATGGTATTGCTGGGGAAGGGAGGATGGCGGCGACCTGATAAACATCATATTGTCCTGGCGGCTGGGCTGGCGGTGCTTGTGCTGGGCCTGTTTCTAAGTCTTTCGCGAGCTGCCTGGCTGATGTTTGCACTGGGTGCTGCAATCGTTTGGATTTTCTATATCCGAGATGCTTGGCATCAGACCAATCGTTCCCTGCTTGTCCTAACAGCCGTCCCTGTAGCACTCTTGGTTGTTGTCGCAGTTGTACCCTTGTTGCCTTCCTCGTTGCCTCTCGTGAATCGTTTACAGTCCTTTTTGACGTTGGGCACTGACGCAACGTTTTCTGCCCGCCTCTCCGATTGGGGTCTGGCTTGGGATGATTGGATGGCTCAGCCACTAACGGGTTGGGGGCCGGGTTCTTTTGCGGTCATTCATGGCGAACTGCGAGCGCGTCCTGCCTGGATTAGTAATATGGGACTTAGATTATTACATGAAACCGGTGTTGTTGGCACAGTTATGTTTTTGGGGTATGTTTTTACCCTGGTCGTTCCTGCCATCCGAGTCGCCCGCAGGCGCATTCCCCCCCTCGACCGCGCCCTCTTGCTCGGACTCGTCATTAGTTTTCTGGTTTTGGTGGGGATTGCCTATCAATCAACCGACGGCATCTGGATTGCGGCCAGTTGGGTGCACGCTGGTTTGATCGCTGCCGGGACCTTTGTTCTGAGTCATGTACGCGATGAACAGAATACTGATCCTTCGGCTCTCCTTACTGGCACATAACCCTAACCGTGTCTTCAACTGTTACCGAGTCCACTTCTCCAGTTTCAATATTATTCACACACAGTTCAGATGAGCTCTATGGTTCAGATGTGGTTCTGCTGGAACTTGTGCGCCGTCTGGATACAACCCGTTTCCGACCCTTTGTGGTAACACCGACCGATATTGCTTATGAAGGACAGCTCAGCCAGGCTCTGGCCGAGGCGGGGATCGCACATCGGGCGGAGGATATGCCCGTGCTGCGCAGGCGCTATATGTCTCCGCAAGGCCTACCAGCGTTCGTGCGCCGTGTGCGTCACAACCCTATTCAGCTACAGACTCTGGCAATCGAGCAAGATATTGCTCTTGTGCACTCCAACACCAGCGCTGTTTGGGGCGGCGCATTGGTCGCACGCCGATGCAACCTTCCCCATGTCTGGCATGTTCATGAGTTGATCACTCGCCCATCCATGGTTAGGAGATTTGTCGCTTACATGATCGGACGCTACAGCGATCGGGTCGTCGCTATCAGCCAGGCTGTGGCTGATAACCTGTTGGCTGACCAGCCAGATCTGGCATCTAGTATATCGGTGATTTACGATGCGGTGGACAGCGAACGTTTTCATCCCCAAAACGACGATGGCGGATTTCGTCAGTGCTGGGGGATAGATAGCGATGATGTCCTGATAGGTGTTGTTGGACGTATTTCCGCTTGGAAAGGACAGTCGTATTTTCTGCGGTCATTCGCCCTGGCTGCGGCCGAAAATCCCAGACTCAAAACTGTTATCGTTGGTGACGTTGTATCTGGTGAGACCAGGCAGAAAGATGAACTCATTGCCCTGTCTCATGAGCTTGGCATCGACAAACAGGTGATCTGGGCAGGTTATATTAATCAGGCACCTCAGGTCATGGCAGCACTTGATATCCTGGTTCTTCCCTCTACCCAACCTGAACCCTTTGGCATGGTGGTCGTTGAGGCGATGGCAAGCGAACGTCCGGTGATTGCGACCGCCCATGGAGGACCCCTTGAGACTGTTGTAGATGGAGAGACCGGTTACCTGGTTTATCCCACAGATCCACAAGCGATGGCCGCGGCCATGAAACAGCTTGCCGCTCATCCTGACATGCGCCATCGTTTTGGTAAGGCTGCCCGAGCACGTGTTCTTGAGCGTTTTTCATTCGAAAACCACGTCGCCGCCTTTGAAAAAATCTATGCGGAATCGCTATTGTCCCACAGTTAGGTCTTCGGTGAGGGTGAGGGGCGTTCCACGAAGAAGCCTCATTTCACCAGCACAGCCTAGGAACAAGTCTCAGTTTTTTTACAGATGTTAGACGGTTTTTCTTCTTAGGACTGAGAATTCGATAACTTGCGGTACACTACGTTCATTTAGAGGAAGCAGTTTCGTATGTGATCTTGTCCAAAGCCCTTATCGCGCTAGTATTATCTGAATATCACACATGACTATATGTTTCGGATAGTGATAAAATTGTGCGATTTGGTGAATTATCGCTTTGAGGGACTATTCACGGCGACCCTTGCCGATTAAGCAATGAGTATATTATGAATCAACCTTTGAAAATCGCTTTAATGGGTACGCGTGGTGTGCCCGCTTCATATTCTGGATTCGAGACTTGTGTAGAGCAGTTGGGAGCGCGATTGGTTGAGCGCGGCCATGATGTGACCGTGTATGCACGAAGTCATCATATTGAGTACGACCAACCTGTTTACCGCGGTATGAAATTGGTGAAATTGCCCACAGTGGCCAATAAGTACCTAGATACCATTGTTCATTCCCTTTTATCAAGTATTCATGGTCTTTTCAAACAATATGATATTGTGCTGTATTTCATCGCTGGTAACAGCTTGGTCACATGGATCCCGCGCCTTGCTGGTCAGAAGACGATCATCAATGTTGATGGCCTCGATTGGAAACGTGAGAAATGGCCTGAGTTTGCCAAAAAATACATTCAGTTTGCAGAGCGTATGGCCGGCCCCCTGGCTAATGCAGTAGTGACAGATTCCCGAGTCGTTCAGCGCTATTACCAAGATGTCTATCATATACCCACCACATATATTGCTTATGGCGCCGAACTTCCCAAACGCCCCCCCGGCGAGACTCTGAAGCAGTACGGTCTAGAACCTCGTAACTATGTTCTATTTGTGGGGAGGCTCGTCCCGGAGAATTGTGCTCATCATCTCGTGCAGGCATGGCAAGGCATCGAAACTAATATGAAATGTGTGATTGTCGGTGACGCAGCTTATGCAGAAACATACAAGACAGAGTTACAGGCTACCAATGATGATCGCATCGTCTTTACCGGTTATGTTTTCGGTGAAGGTTATTGGGAACTCGCCTGCAATGCTTTCGCCTTTACCCTCACATCAGGTGTTGGAGGAACACATCCGGCGCTGGTCGAAGAGATGGCATTTGGTAATTGCGTCGTAGTTCATAACACTGAAGAGAATCTAGAGACCATTGCCGACGCTGGGTTAAGTTATGATGGGCAAGGTGGAGGCGAATCATTGCGGCAGGTGTTGTTGTCGCTGTTGGAAAACTCCCAACGCGTGGAGGTCTATCGCCAACGAGCTGCAGAGCACGCTGCCCAGCATTTTTCCTGGGGTGCAGTGACCGATGCTTATGAAGCACTCTTCTACGACGTGCTGTCGGGTCATAATGTAGTCGTCTCCGAGACAAAGGTATCGAGCTCCAAATGATTGATATGGTATGTCCCATACCGAATAATGTGAGATCGATGGCAGTACATGAGGTGTCATGAGTGGGCGCTGTTCAGCAACTACGTACGTAAATGAACATTATTGAGGGGGGTGCCAAGTGAACATGAGTTTTCATATTGACCACCCTTCTGTGTGTTGCTCAGGTACGAATCTGGCGGAGAGCGGCACAGCCATGTATAATCGCCGCTGTTGCACACCACTCCTTTTCCAGGAACACTCTACGAGATTTTTGCGAGAGAGTGCTACCCATTACCAGAAATGCCAGATAAGCATGATGTCAAGACAATTTGATTATGGCGATTGTGGCTTTTCACCTTAGCTGGATCGGCAATCGCCAATCGGCTATTGTCTTCCAGAAAAAGATTTTGGATCCGCAGGCCTAGTTACCAGCGGAAAATCTGGCAGGAAGTCAAAATCATTACCTGAACATCTATAGCAGAATCAAAGAACTGTGGCTCTTTCGGAATATGCGAGGCCCCTGTTAGAAAGGTGTGGTTCGTTTGCATAATCATCACGTAATACGCAACACGTGTTTTTCCAGGTACACACGAAATCATGTTGAACCAGAATTGCACCGACCTAAGGTTTAGTAAAGGCTAAAAATAGACCGCTGGCCATCCTATGGAGAATATAACTGTGAAACTACTCGGATATCTATCAGTGTTCCCCGCATTACCTGAGGAGCTTGAGCGAATGAATGAATTGGCCTACAACCTATGGTGGGCCTGGTCACCTGCAGCTCAAGCCATGTTTGAATCAATCGATCCTACCTTATGGGATGAATCCAACCATAATCCTGTCAAATTACTACGTGCTGTATCCCCCCAACGGCTGCAGGAATTGGCAAACGATGAAGGATATTTGGCAACATTTCATGGTGTGATTGAGGCGTTCGACGCCTATATGAATCCGGAGTCCACCTGGTACAGCCGCAATTATTCTGAGCGCGCAGACGAGGTGATTGCCTACTTCTCCGCAGAATTTGGTTTGCATGAGGCTTTGCCTATCTATTCCGGCGGATTAGGCATCCTTTCTGGTGATCACTGCAAATCGGCCAGCGATCTAGGCCTTCCATTTGTGGGGGTGGGCTTTCTCTATCCACAGGGGTATTTCAGACAACTTATCTCTGAAGATGGAAACCAAGAGGCGATTTATGTCAAGTTAGAATTTGCTGAAGCACCTGCTGAACCTGCTTTGGAGAGTAACGGTAATGAAGTCATGATCAGTGTGCAACTGCCGGGCCGAGACATTTACGCAAAAGTTTGGCGAATTCAGGTAGGGCGTGTGCCTTTATTCTTGATGGACACAGATGTAAGCCTAAATGCTCCAGAAGATAGGGAGTTGGCCGCCAGATTGTATGGCGGCAATCAGGAAATGCGTGTAGCCCAAGAGGTTGTTCTGGGCATAGGTGGCGTACGTGCCCTGCGTTCTTTAGGCATTCAGCCCACAGTCTTCCATATGAATGAAGGGCATGCTGCCTTCCTCAGTTTTGAGCGGGTGCGCGAATTGGTGCAAGAGCAGCATCTTAGTTTTTTCCAGGCACAGCAGGTTGTAGCTGCTAGTTCAGTCTTCACTACCCACACACCTGTCCCTGCTGGTAATGATGCATTTCCCTTTGAGCTCATGGATAAGTTTTTTCATTCATTTTGGGGCCAGATTGGTCTTGACCGAACGGGTTTTATGAATCTGGCTCGTTGGCAAACCCCTTGGGGAGAGCGATTTAGTATGACGATATTGGCACTGCGATTTGCAGCATACGCCAACGGAGTCAGCGCCCTACACGGACGAGTTGCACGCGAAATGTGGGCAGATCTATGGCCAGGTGTGCCGGTAGAAGAAGTGCCAATCACCCATGTAACCAACGGTATACATACTGACACATGGTTGGCCGCTGAGCTTGCTGAACTGTATGAAACCTATTTTTCGGATGGCAGATGGCGGGAGGAACCTGACCTTGACGTACCTTGGCGAGCCCTGCCTGACCTTCCTGACATCGAACTATGGGACACTCACCAGCGATTACGCAGGCGTTTGATCGATTTTTTGCGCGAACGGGTAGCCAGACAACGGCGACGCCATGGTGAATCACCAGTCCGGGTTGAGGCTGCGTATGAGCTTTTTGACCCTAACGCTCTAACAATAGGGTTTGCACGGAGATTTGCTACTTATAAGCGCGCTGCGCTCATTTTTAGTGATGTGGAACGTATACAACGGTTATTGAGTGATCCGGATCGCCCTATACAGATCATATTCTCAGGAAAGGCGCATCCTGCCGATGAACCTGGGGGGGCGTTGATAAAGCAGGTACATCAACTTTCACAGACACCTGAATTTGAAGGCCGTATCATCTTTATCGAAGACTATGATATGAACATCGCCCGTTATTTGGTACAAGGCGTTGATCTGTGGCTGAATAATCCCAGACGCCCCAATGAAGCGAGTGGGACCAGTGGACAAAAGGCAGCTCTGAATGGTGTGCCCAATTTTTCTGTGCTAGACGGTTGGTGGGCCGAGGGATTCAATGGCAAGACCGGTTGGGCAATCGGCGAAGCACGTGAGTACAAAAGCCCCGAGGTTCAAGATGAGGCTGATGTCGCATCTCTGTATAATACACTAGAGAGCGAGATTATCCCGGCGTTTTTCGATCGCGATGAGCGGGGTGTTCCTAAGCGATGGGTTGAAGTCATGAAAGAATCAATCCAGGTATGTGCCCCAGAATTCTCCATGAGCCGGCAAGTCAAGGATTATGTAAATCAGCTCTATTTGCCCGCTTCCAAGACTGGGAAACATATTGCCGAGAACGATTATGAGGCGGCAAAAGCACTTGCGTTATGGAAAGAAAGGATGTATCTCGCCTGGCCTCAGGTGCGCATATCTGCATCTAGGTCTGCAATTGAGCATGTGATAATTGGCGAGAGTCTCGAACTTGAAGCGAACATCTTTTTAGGATCTCTTTCAACAGAAGATGTCGCTGTCGAGATCGTTTGGGGCTGGTGGCACGATGATCAAGTATTGCGAGATATCCGTGTGATGCCTATGGAAGTGCAAGATGTTTTACCAGGTGATTTAAAGTGTTACGTGGGAAATCTGGAGTTCGATACTAATGGACGGTTTGGCTATGGAGTCCGCGTGATTCCGGTACATCCTGATCTGAACTCCAAACATGAGATGGGACTGGTGAAATGGGGTTAGAATCAGCGATCTGATACTCTTTTCTTACTGTCATTGCGAAGACATGGCACGAAGATCCGGCATGGTTCATTCTGCCGAGTTTGTGTCTTTACAAATCCAAGTTTGCGATTGCGAACAGAACCAAAGATCAATAACTAAAGATTAAGAATTCTTCTGCCGATCGCCTTTAATTTTTAATCTTAAATCCTCAGAACATCAATTTGTAAAGATGTGGGGTGCTGATTTTGAATCACGCCGAAGATCCCAAATTTCGTGTGTTAAACAATGCCCAACGGCTTACGACTAACAGTCTTGTCTTGAGATGACTTCTACGATGAGTGGTTCGCGTTGACACCTGGTCGACTCGGTGAAAAAATGCTTTGCCTAAGAACGGCAAAAAGCTCCAGTTTGTGAGACTGGAGCTTTTTACTACGTAGTTGATATTACTCGACTTTGGCCATTTTTGGGTTCACTACTACACCTGGGCGCCGTTTCAGACGAGAATTAGGAACATGCCGTGGTCTCAAACTCGACTTTGGCCAAAAGATGTATTAGTCCGAGACGCTATGAACAAACGACTCATCCTCTTTTGCATGCTAGACACCTCCAAATACCGGGCTTACGTCGAGAATAACGTTCGCAACTGGGGATGTTCATGCCACAGTCGGTATTTAACATGTGCTTGACGGACACAACTTTGGCCAAAAAAAGTACAGGATCACCAAGCCTGCTTGAGAGGGCAGGCCTGGCAACAGGCAGATAAAG
>PIVW01001034.1 GCA_003353825.1 Chloroflexota bacterium | reverse complement strand
CTTGTCTACTGCGTATCCCGCGTCAACGTAGGTATCGATGCCCGGTGCTCCATCTATCTTACTGTATCTGATCCCCATGTGGTGCGTTCCGCATAGGTACCTGAGCAGCCTCTTCATTCTCATCCTGTCCTCCATCATCGGCTGTTTCATCGCAGTCGCCAGCCCCCCCACGGTGAAAGCGATATCAGGTCTTGTACAATTTGACAGATACATTTGTTGTCCCAGGGTTCTCCTGAATATGGCGACGGCCTCCGGTTCTGGGACTTCCTGGCTCCCCTGGTAATGTTCATCCCACGGCGTGCTCAGCGGTTTGGCGTTTGTTAGTCCGGCTTCCTCTAGAATGTCCTCGAGGTACGATCGCTGCTCTATCATTGTTCCATCGTCGCCCTGATGCACCCCCATCCCCAATATGTGGGTCGCCGTACCGAGTTTCTTCAACCCATACAGTTTATGCAGCTCATCCAGCTGCATTCCCGCCCTTTCTCTTCCTCCAGTGCTTGTAACAAGCACATCGTCTACGTATATGACTAACAGGTCAGTGAATCCACTTACCGTCCTATAGAACAGACAATGGTCTATAGTCGAACGCTTATACTGTAAGGACGTTATCGTCCTAGTTATCTCCTCGTGCCACCTCCTTCCACTTATTGGACTACCATATAATGCCTTTTTCAACAGGCACACCTTCTCCTCCTGGCCCGGTTCCTCCAGGTCGTGCGGCTGCGTGACATATATTATCTCGTTCACCTCCGCATTCAGGTAAGCGTTTGGAACATCCGCCTGTAACACGGGCTGTCCCGTCGCTGTCGCCGTGGCGAACAACAGTCTGACCGTTGATAGCTCCGCTACCGGTGAGTATATTTGTTCTGGCGACCAGGTGTAGTCGCCTCGTGATCCATCCACGCACCACCTCGCCTTGTATCTCGCTACGTCACCATTCTCGTCTCTCTTGGCCTTGAAACGCCATAACCCCGGGAGAACCTTTGCCCCTGGTGGCCTGGGTACTAGCTCCCATGCATCCAGCCCTTTTAGTTCATTGATCTCGCTCCTCATTGCATCCCTCCAATGCGGTATGTTTAATGCCTGCCTCCAGGACCTCGGGACTGATCTGTTGTCCATCTGGAGCGCCATGCATAACCCTGGGTCGATGGGCCCTTCGGGTTCCTCGGTAACTGGGCTGGGTTCCCCTTCGTCGTTATCTGACGAGCCTTCGTCTATCTCTCTCCTTAGGTTCTCCATTTCCAGGGTGCCCGATGGTACGTGATTGGGGTTAAATT
>PIVW01001033.1 GCA_003353825.1 Chloroflexota bacterium | reverse complement strand
CTTTTCAACACCCAGCACTCCTGTTGCGATATGCCGTCCAATATCCACTATACCAAAAAGTGTGCTAGGAGTGTGTCGGAGAACCTTTGCCTGAGCAGTTATTGGTGGCAATTGTCACTTCGTGTGTCATAATCTGTGAATGAAGAATCAGAGACGCTTTAAGCCGTATCAGCCGAACCAGTTATTCCTTTTGCCTCCGGATATGAAACAGTGGCTGCCGGACGATCATCTGGTCTATTTTGTCATGGATGTTGTCAGCCAGTTGGACCTTGGCACTATCTACCGCTGCTATGATAGCAGCAAGGGAGGCCAGCCGCCGTTCGATCCCAGGATGATGGTCGGCCTGCTGTTCTATTCGTACTGCATAGGCGTTCCGAGTTCGCGAAAGATCGAAAAGGCCACACACGAGCGAGTTGCATTTCGGATTCTCAGCGCCGATCAACATCCAGACCATGACACAGTTGCAGACTTTCGCAAACGCCACCTACAATCGCTGGGCGGCTTGTTCGTAGAGGTGTTACGATTGTGTCAGCAGGTCGGCCTTGTGAAACTCGGCCACATCAGCCTCGATGGCACAAAGGTCAAGGCCAACGCCTCGAAGCACAAAGCGATGAGCTACGGCCGCATGGAAAAGAAGGCAGAAGAACTCGAAGCTGAAGTAAAACGTTTGCTTACCGAGGCCCAGGCCGTCGATGATGCTGAAGACGCCAAATACGGCAAAGATAGACGCGGTGATGAATTGCCGAAGGACTTGCGTTTTAAGCAGGACAGGCTCAGGAAGATCACCGAGGCGATGAAATCACTCGAGCAGCAGGCCAAAGCCGAGGCCGATGCCAAACGCGAAGAAATCCGTCAGAAAGAGCTGTCTCTTGCAAAGGAAGGCAGGAGGCGTAAAGGCAAGAAGCCCAAAGAGCCCACTGACGATCCTGATTCCAAGTCCCAGCGTAACTTCACCGATCCCGAATCACGCATCATGAAAGACGGCGCCAGCAAGTCTTTCGAACAGGCGTATAACTGTCAGGCGGCGGTTGATGATAAATCCCAGATCATAGTTGCAACCAACGTTACGCAGCAGACAAACGACAAGCAGCAAGTTGAGCCGATGGTTGAGGCGATCAAGGAGAACGGCGGCGGTGGTACGCCCAGAAAGCTCAGTGCCGACACAGGCTATTTCAGTGAGACAAACATAGAGTATCTTGAAGGCGAAGAGATTGACAGTTATGTGGCTACCGGCAGAGACAGACACGGCGATTCACCGGAGCCGCCACCGCGTGGAC
>PIVW01001032.1 GCA_003353825.1 Chloroflexota bacterium | reverse complement strand
CTCATCCATACCAAAACCTATGCCGTGTATACCCACCACGGTCTCATCGGGGCCAGCACAGACTAGTTTCATCTTACATGCCTGACGATGTGCCGTGACCGCGGTGTACATAGAGGTGAAGCCCGAGCTGTAGCACTTAACTTGTTCTGCACCATATTGTGCAACAGCTTCCGGCTCAGAAAGCCCCATGGTGCCTATGGCCGGATGACTGAAGACCACGGTAGGAATAAGACTGTAATCCATTTTCGCATCTGTCATGCCGTTAAAGAGACGCTCGGAGAGCAGGCGGCCCGCCTTAACGGCAACAGGGGTAAGTTCTACGCCACCTTCGATAATATCACCCACACAGTAGATGCCAGGGTTCGTGGTGTTTTGCTGTTCATCGACGACCACGTAACCTCTGTCATTTAACTTAACTTGGGTATGCTCCATGCCGATATGACCTGTAGAGGGTTTGCGTCCTATCGCCCAGATAAGGGTATCGACTTCGAAGTTCTCACCATTTTCAAGCTTAAGGGTAAGGCTACCATCGCTATTTTTGGTGACAGATTCCGGAGTGCTGTTGGTATGCAAGGTTGGACCATCGGTAGCCATCGACTCCATCAGTGCTTCACTGAGCATAGGATCGAAACTACGTAGCGGTGCATGTTTACGAACAAATAGATGGGTCTCACTACCCAAAGAGTGAAGTACACCGGCGAGTTCGACGGCAATATAGCCGGCACCGATGACAGCTACACGTTTAGGTTGTGCACGCAACTCGAAGAAACCATCGGAATCGATGCCATGCTCGGCACCGGGGATATTGGGGATACTTGGTGAGCCACCGGTGGCGATCAAGATGTGATCGGCGGTGTATTCTTGCCCGTCGACCGCTATGGTGCGGTCGTTAACGAAACGGCCGTAACCACGAACCAAGGTGACTTTATTGTTTTCAAGACCCCGATCGTATGAACCATGGATTCTCTCAATATAGGCTTCGCGACTCGCGACCAGAGTATTCCAGTCAAACTTGTTAACCGTAACATCGAAGCCATAATCTTTAGCGTATAGATGTAAGGCTTCGGCAACCTGAGCGCCGTACCACATAACCTTCTTAGGCACACAGCCAACATTGACACAAGTGCCACCGAGTGCCTTAGCTTCGATGAGCAGTACCTTAGCACCACGCATAGCTGCACGGTTCGCCGATGCAATACCACCACTTCCTGCGCCAAGACAGATATAGTCAAAATGTTGGGCCATTTTTTATCTCCAAAGAGTATGTTCAAAAGTTGC
>PIVW01000416.1 GCA_003353825.1 Chloroflexota bacterium | reverse complement strand
GCAGCTGAAGCTGAAGCTATGTTTGTCAGGGTTGCGGTCACGCAGGCCGGTTGCCCGGGAAAGAGAGGTGTCGTAAAGGTGATGCCATCTTCGTCGTCGTTGCCATCGTTGTCGTCGCCAAGGGCCGCCGGATCAGGCTGGCCATCCGGTTCGCTGTCAAGGGAGATGGCTGAGTTACCCAGATGATAGCCTGGCACGATCACATGGCGAGCACCGTCGTTGGTCAGGAGGGTAGGATAGCTTGGATCTGGGGCGTCACCGAAGTCTAGATCCGGTGGTGGCGTTGGATCGATCAGCAGTAGATAATCTTCCGTTTCGCCATCCTCGAAATTGCCTTCACCCGTCCAGGACAGAGGCATAGCTTGCTCAGAGATCGTTATCCGAGCCCATATATATCCTGGATTGGGACCTATCATGAAAGGTGGTGGCATTAACGCTGACAAAGTATCATTAAATGGATTGGGCACCACGAAATTCTGTAGAACATGCTCTGGGACCGGACTTCCATCCGCACACGTGGTAGCGCCCCCCCAATAGCCGTCCTGATTCCAGTCAAAAAGGACATTGACAAAACCTTGCGTAGCGTTGGGCATGCCATTCGTTACGTCAATGTCGATGTTCGCTCCCCAGGCTGCCATCGTACATGTCGGACCTAGGGGTGTCCCCTGGGAGGTAGGACATGGAACCACTTGGTTTGTAGCGCTATCGATGGTAAAAGGCTCAGGCACGATCAATCCCGCATCACCATCCTGGAAACATTCGTCTACATCGTAGGGTGGAAAACAGGTCGGACACTGCCCTGCATTGCCATCGGTCTCGAAATCGACTGTTGGGCCGAAATAAGCGCCGAAATTGGTATGCTGGATCCACTGTGACGGGCCGACTGATATACAGGTCGGAAATGATCCCATTATGCCCAGGCTGGGGTAGGCGGTGGCATTGGCGCCTGAAGGCGCGTCACCGAAGTCGAGATCTCCTTGTTGTGTCGTCCCCTGGATATCAAAGGCCAGGTCCAATGACGCTTCCGTAGAGGGATCGATGAGTTCCTGCCAACCCCCATCACCATTGCCCCAAACCGCATCATCTTCGAAATGCTCGAGACTGGTCTTAACACCGAACATAGCTCCATCAGTTGTGACCTGTATATCCAGCCAGTATATAGTCCCCTCCTCCTGGTCAAAAGCAATTTCTGCTGGAATGGGCACGTCATATCGGAAATAGTGTATATGGTTCTCTGGTTCTACAATGCCTTCAAGGGGATCGAACCACCCTTGAGGTGACGGTGGTACGACCTCTTGCACGTCGAAGACCTGGGTATCCCATTCCCACAACAGATTGCCAGGCTTGCTGTATTCGCCGGTACGGTCGTCATCATGGAAACTAAGATGGATTTTTGTTACCTGCCCGACCTGATCGCCAAACCAAGAACCCCAGAAGACAACATTCGTAATAAGGCCAGATTCCGTGCACTGAAAATCGTCGGCAACGACGACCGGTTCATAGGCTCTTACATCCCAGCCGTTGGGATCGGGATTCTGAGGAAAATGCATCTTGCTTTCGTACGTTGCTTGATCCAGTCTTAACGTTGTCTCGCCGGGACTGGGTAGGCTGAAGCCTGTTCCTGCAATGACTGTGAGCACTTCAAAATCAGGATCGCCAGCGATTGTGCCCTCGATCGTAACCATATCCGTATCGAAGGTCTGCACAGGATCGCCAGGTGTACGTGGGCCAGTGTGGGTTTCCACCAGCACCGGCAAATTGATAGACCGATTAAACCCCCCTAACACTCCCGTACCCTCCATGGGCATCTCCAGGGTTACCTCAAATTGCTGAATCTCACCACCCAAACTGCCCCCAGAGTTCCTGAGTATATTGACAAAGTCTTTGAGAATGGCGTCGATAAGTATCTCGGAGTCTGGGGGAAGACCGTCGACGATGCGCCAGACGTCGTCAAGAGACTGGTATTGGCAACCATCGGGCGGTAGATCGGCCGTACCGGTACCATTGTCTGGCACGACGCAGGCGTCGCCGACATTTACATTCACCGTGCCGATCGTGGATCCGCTCATCCCATCCAACTGGCTTCCGGGCGCGCCCACAAAATCGATCTGATAGGTGATATCGAAAAAACTGTCCACTGCGAAATCCCCTGGACCCGAGGGCGCAAATGTGAGCATCGTGCGGGTGGGTAGAAAGTTAGCGCTGGCAGCGCTAAGCGAGCCAACGACAATAAGCAACAGAACGGCCATCTTAGTAACAGTCTTTGTCAACCACATGGGAAACCTCCTCTAATAGCTACCTCTGCATTAACTCAAGATTCGATTATCTCTGCTTGCAGTACAACCGAATCCGCAACCACAACGAGGACAGACTTGGGCTCTGATCTCGCGATGGGATTGCATTCGACTTTATTCGATTTTTACCCCGAGCAAGAAATGCAGTGAATCATCGACGATGACTCGGGTGCTGGCACAGTTACCAGAACCTCATTTGCCCAATGTCTCCATTCATTGCTTCAACATAGTGTCTGGGCAATTGACGACAACTGTCCTTCAACTGAATCCACCAGCAAGACTTACATATTCAACTTTGTATATTATAACATAATTCTGTGTACATTACAATAGGTCACACTCGTTTACCTTGGATACGGCTCAGTTTGTTGGCGTTGACCTGCCCCTCATTGTGGCCTAAAGTGCAGCACAACAGGCATATAGACTTGCGGTACGAGCTTGAGCGGGGGCGATGTTGCCGTTTTCGTCGGTCGACGGATGGGCGATTGCACCGGTTTTGGTGTTAGCGTGCGAGTGGGTTGTGGCTGTTGGCGTGACCGTCGCTCTCTTGGTAGGAGTCGACGTAATGGTTGAAGTCGCCGTTGCAGTATTCGTGGGAAGGGCTGTTGGCGTCCAAGTAGAAGTAGGCGAAGGTGACGATGTGACAGTAGCTGTCCAGGTCGGGGGAGGGGTAACAGATGCCAATCCTACAACCATACACAGAGCAGAGATATGGCCCGATAGGTGATTCTCATGTCATGACATCCTCACTGACTGCTGCCAACGACACAGCCGCAGCCAGAGTACCCATCAGTACTGCTCCTCGCACGCTGGTAGTTATCCACAGTGTGGCATCGAAGACGGCGATTGGGGTCGGAATCAGCCAGCCGGCAAAGGCAAGCGGTGGGCCCCGCAGGCTAAACCAGAATCCTGCTAACATTGTAGCAGCCAGGACGTTGGGATGGCCGGTTAAACCATAAGCCCGTAACCAACGCTGGTTCTGTGCCCACACGATGCTGTATCCCCGCAGCTCTCGATGCAGAGCCAACTCACCCAACCAGTCTAATCCCACCGAGCTTTGCTGCATAAATTGAGCAATAGCCACACGCCCTTGCAGCAGGGCCACGATCGCCAATGGCAACAACATTCCAGGCTTTTCGTTGAGCAGGAATAAATAAACAATCCAAAAAATACAAGGGCTAGCATAGCGGAGAAGCTACCGCCAGTGATTCCAACCTGAATCAGGCTGAACACTGCCAGGGTTGTTTGTGAGCCCAACCAGGGGGGCGACAAACCCTACCGGTCCCCAGTACCGTGTTCTTCGTGGCTGTTGCCAGAGTCGTAAAGCGAACCAGCAAGCAAGAAAGAGCAATGGAAGGAGAATAAAAAAGCCCACCTGAAAGTCAAAGCCAATGACACCAATCTGGGCCAGCGTCCACCAAGTCCAAGGTCCGACTTCGCCAAATTGCCCTCTTGTCCCCAAAACCAGTACCAAGAGCAAGCCGAACAGCACATGACAGACTGCATAAAGCAAGCCGGCAGGCCGTTCACGCTGGACTATGTAGGTACTCAATGCTCTAAACTGCTCCCACCGATAAATTCTCGCAACACCGAGTCTCTGGGCACGGTACCGTCATCTGCAACAGGCGCGATGGCTTGTAGTAAGTTTTTGACCCGACGGGCTCGCGTGTATGCATCTTCCCGCAAGGGATCGCCATCATATCTTTTCTCGAAACCGACAAACCAATCATAAACACGCGCCTTGTAGAGTGCCAATTCGTAGGGCATGGCGCTGTTAATGACGTAATCGGCCGTATTATGGAAAGGGATGATATTGCGCATCTCGCTGGCTCGCACATAATGCCAGTGTTCCAGCGTACGGCGTGGGTCGTATGCCCGGTGCATCTGATCCCGCAGCATGCGCCGGATCAGGCGCAGATCGGCCCAGCGGATAAAACGGCCGTCTGGTCCCTTCATCTGTAGCAGGGGTTCGAGATAGAGTTTGAATTTTCGTTCGTCAGGCACGGTTTCGGTCAGGGCCGGATAGAGGCCGTGCAAGCTGTCGATCAATAGGATCTCGTCCGCCTGTAAGCGCATGACTGTTTGTTCAGGGTGGCTTCTGCCCGTTTTGAAATCATAAAAAGGGATGAGCGCTTCCCTACCATCGATCAGTTGCGCTAGATTCTTGTTGAACAACATCATGTCTAGCGCTTGTGGCGTTTCGAAATCGTAATCCCCAAATTCATCTTTAGGGTGAAGTTCCAGATCGAAGAAGTAGTTGTCGACATTAAGCGTTACAAATTTCAACCCAGACTTTTGCAAACGCTGTTCGAGCTTGATCGTTGTCGTCGTCTTGCCAGAAGAGGAGGGGCCTGTCACCAAAACCACACGCACATCCTGTTTTCGTTCGGCGATCAAACGGGCGGCGATATCGACATCCTGTTCGTAGGCTGCTTCCGATTTATTGACGATGTTGGGGAATTCGCCCTTTTCGATGCGCTCATTCAAGCCTGTTACTGTATGAAGCCCGTTGCTGACCGACCAGTCCAGCACATGCCAGATTTTGGCCCAAGGGATGTTGCCGGCTACTCGTGCGGCATGTTTATCCTGCTTCTTGTGCCCGCGTTTGCGCTCATCCCGATAGAGGATATAAGCCTTGGCAACACTGGCATGGCCGTTCTCGATTAAAACCTTTTCCACCATGTCCTGGATCTCTTCGATGTGTGGAATTTGCCCCTCGGCATGGCTCATCTCCAGCTCTCGCACAACCTCACCCGCTAACCAATCGGCTCGGCCCTTGTCGCGCCCACCTTCAGCCACGGCCGCCCGGTAAATCGCATTGGCGATACGATCCTGGTTAAATGGAACGATCGCACCTGTCCGTTTGACAACTTGGATTATCTTAGG
>PIVW01001031.1 GCA_003353825.1 Chloroflexota bacterium | reverse complement strand
TTTGTTTTGCAACTTCTTCTGGTGGCATGACGTATTCTGAGAAAACCCCTTCATTATACCGCATCCCTGATATTACATTTTTAGAGCATTTTACAAAAGTTAAACTTGGATGATATTTGGAAGTGCAAAAAAATGGTTTGCACTTGCGGAATTTTAAAGTCACCAAAGCAGTTCGCACAACGACGAATCACCTAACCTGCACACAGATCAAACGCGCACACATGTGCCCTAAGGTAAGTCCTGCAAGGGCCGAAACCCCAGGTGTAAGGCCACAACGTTGGAGTACCCTTGTGGAGGTGAACACCACTCACAAGAGAACTCCAACTCTCAAGAATAGTCGACGCACATGCTTCACCGCGCCGAAGGTGGTAGCGCTTGCGATGGCACGTCGTAGGCAGGCTACAACGCGCCTGCAGGGCATCGTGTACGTGCGCGACACAGACGAAACACGTGCTGCGTGTCCTTGGCACCCCACTCCGTCACCACACCCCCGACACCCGGGTCATACGTTGTTCGAAATTCGAAATGTGCGTGTGCCCGGGTCAAGCGCGGCGATATCGCCCTCGTCCACGCGCGGTGCGTAAGGTGGCAAGACCGCATTTGGCAGCATTGCCACATTCTCCAATGGCAGGGGGGCGCACAGGTAGCACCAGTGACCAAGGCGCATGCACAGCAGGCAACCGTCGTAGTTAAGTCGCGACGGCAGCATTTCTTTACGCCGCAGCGCACCTACTTGAGGAATGAAAATTGGCCACTCTTGCTGTTATAGTGCTTGGCCAAGACGGCGATGCTGCTCTGCACCTCATCTTTCTTGCTGCGGAAATGTTAACCCTAAGTTATTTTTAAAGTTGGTAGGCGTTTTGGCGAGCTGCGCCTGACGTGCCTTCAACAAGTTGTTCATGGCATGGTCTCGCACGTCAAATAGCATCTCCAGCACCCACTTCTTGCCTTGGAGCACCGGGCACTTCGCGAACGCGTTGGCATTGAGCACAGCTCTCTCTCTCTCTCTCTTAGCCCATAATAGATTGTTCTTGTGTCATTGTGTCGTTCGTCGCCACCCCCACCTGTGTTCGATTTTTTGTTTATTTCTTTTTGCCACGCTTTCGCTCCTGTTTTCCTTTTTGCTGTATATTCATCGGAAATTTCCACCACAACGAATATATGTGCAAATGACGAAGAATACGAACCGGTTCTTCCCCGTACAGAAGTTGATGATCCATTGTTTGGGGATAAAAAGGGGCCTGCATTGGATGGCGAACTATCCCCAGTGATCTGGGGAG
>PIVW01001030.1 GCA_003353825.1 Chloroflexota bacterium | reverse complement strand
TCTTTGGGGTGATAGCGTTGTTGATGCTCAGGAGTCCGATATGGGTGTGCGCTTTCGAGGAGGAAGTGCCGTGGGGGGCGCTGGGGGGGCCGGTTGCATTTCTCACGCATGTTGCAGTTGATGCGGAGTCGCCAGATTTTGTGATGATATTTTTGGCATTGGCTGTACACCGCAACAATGATCGCACACAAACTAGCTCGGGCAGTTTGCAGCGCAGTTGGTCCCCTTATTTCAGCATGGATGGTGGCGCCACTTGGCAACCTGCCAGCAACGACCTTGCTCATGTAGAGCCGACCGTACTCGAGATCACTAAAAGCGGGGTAAACAACACCATCTGGGTTGGAACCAGTGCTCATGGGCTGTGGCGGAGCGAAAACAATGGTCGAACCTGGCGCCCTGTCCCCATAAGTGTTTTGGACAACCAGCGGATTGTCGCGCTTACCATGGATGTTCGTGGCCGTTTGCATTTTCTCACACTTGAGAACGAATCATTTCCGGATTCGTACCTCTATACCAGTACAGACAATGGTTACAATTGGAGTCATCGCATCGTCCAAAGCTACACGAGCAACCCCGCCACACTGGCCACAGACCTGATTACAGATCCTTTTGACGTGAATCGGTTCTACGCGCCCACTTTTGGAGGGTTATTAGTGACTGTAGACGCCGGGTTTACCTGGCAACAGTCATCTATCACATTGCCTGAATCTGTCTTTGCCGGTAAAGAAACCGTATTGGCTGTAGATCCGACTCAGCGGGGGCGACTGTACTTGCTGATGCGTAGCACGACAGCCGAGGAAAGTGAACTACTGACTACGTATCGTTCCTTGGATAGCGCCCAAACCTGGGAGACACTTCCTGCCGAATTCACGTTTCCCTCAAGCAGCAACCGCAGTGCCAGTCTGCGCCCACTACAGTTGCAGCAGGACCCACTCAACCGGCGTCAATTGTTTCTTGCCACGAATAACGGTTTATGGCTATCGAACAATTCCGGGCTAACTTGGCGCCCCGCCGGCATGGCACTATCTGGCGTTTCTGTGAGTGATTTTATTATCAGTGCTCGACAGCGCGGGCGATGGATCATAGCCGGTGCAGGCGGGATGTGGCAGACTGCAAATGGGGGGAGCCAATGGCGGTCGCTGGCAGACGACTTGCCTCCTGCCAGCGGTAGTGGTTATATATTAACTGATAGGACACCATTCTGTGTTGTAATAGTGGAGGCATAATAGGAGTACCGCCTCATGGAAGCTATCAGATTTAGAAAATGACAGTGTTTTTCG
>PIVW01000030.1 GCA_003353825.1 Chloroflexota bacterium | reverse complement strand
GATTGTTTGGACCACACTCACGATACCCACAAAGAAGCTCTCGATTCCTTACTAACCTTAAATTTTCAAACCTTTGATGAGGTCGAAAAAGTTCAATTTGTGACCTTGTGAAGTATAGCTCCTCTCCTGGTTTGTTTGAAGGCCGATTGTTTTGCCACCTTCAGTTTACCAGATATGCTGTGTCTCCAACTCGTTTAGGACACACCCAAATACGTTAGTTGATCTCAAGACCCTGGTTTTTGATGGAGAGGAGACAATCAGTAATGATGAAGAAAACCAATCAAAAACAAGCCATACGCAATATCATCATTTTCGCCATCTTAGTAAACGGACTGGCCTGGCTGGGGCCGATTTTAGGGGGTGATCCCACTACGCCCGGTCCCGGCTTTCTGGTATGGGGAACTGCACCGATCGTGGCCGCCCTTGTGATGAAGTTCCTGCTTCGGGACGAGGTATTCCTGGGTTTTAAACCAGCATTGAGGGGAAATGTCCGTTGGTATGCTCTGAGTCTCCTCGCCTTTCCAGTCTCTATCACCATCGTGCTCGCGTTGGGTCTGCTGCTGGGCGCAAGCACCCTCAGCTACTTCACTGTACCCGCCTTTGTGACGGTAATGATCCCCCTGGCAGTGACATTTTTCATCTTTGCCTTCTTTGAAGAAGTCGGCTGGCGCGGTTACCTGGCGCCCAAGGTTTATGAACAGAATGACCGCCTGCTGGGTCATGTGCTAGTCGGCGTTATCTGGGCTTCCTGGCACTTCCCTTACCTGCGTGAACTATGGGCACACACGTCAGAAGGATTGGTCACCCTGCTACCGCGCTTTATCCTGGGCACGATTGTCTTTGCGATTGTGTATGGTGAGATCAGAATACGCACTAGTTCTGTCTGGCCGGGCGTACTCATGCACTGGATGGGGAATACCTTAGCCAATACCCTCTTGATCGGGTTTACCGGCGCAGGATTTATTTCCTTAGTATCGGGCAAGGAATGGTTGGGATCCTTTGGCGTGGAAGGGGTGTTGATGATCGCCCTATTTGGTCTGCTCGGTAGCGTTTTGTACCTGAAACGGCAAGGTCAAGGTGAAGCAAAACCCGCAAAGCCTGCCGGGCAGACTACGTAACCATGCAGATCAGAACAGGTGAACCTCCAATGAAACCAGGCGTATCTACGACAGAACCGGGGTTTGATGCTACCCGAGTGATTTCGGTGAATTAAGTCGAGTGCGACTGATGTGTCACACGTTAACCGCAAAGGAAACACCATGATGAAACAGCTTGACAAGCGCCAGATCCTAGGGTGGATTGCAGTGGGTTTATCTACCGCCATCACCTGCTTTTGGGCATTTTGGGGCAGTATCGAGAACTTCCACGAAGGTTGGTACTACGAGTCCTTGCTGTCGAACATTGGATTGATGTTCGTACAGTACCTTAGCCCGATGCTCATCTTTATGGGAGTCACGCTCATTTCCATTTTTTGGCCCCGAGTCGGCGGCGGCTTGCATGTGATGTTCGCCTTGTTTGCTGCCTGGTTCTTTCATGCATTCACCAACACGATCATGTTTCTGCTCATCGCGCCACTGATCGGAATCGGTGTGCTTTATTGGTTTGGTCGTCCCCAACCGCGCAAGGTAGCTGTCTTTCTGGCGGCTGGACTTCCCGTGCTGATCCTCATCATATCTGGCATTGAACCCGTCATACGCGTGTCTCAGCGCATCAATGATGGTGATCTCGAGGCCCGACTGGTGCAGGGAAACGGCGTGAATCTCATTTGGGCTCCCGATGGGCCAGGATGGCCGCGCGAGGGAGCAGACTGGTATGAGGCACAGCAGGCGTGTCAGCATCTCAGTGGAGATGGCCTAACTCCTGCCCCTGCGCCACAATACATTTGGCGATTGCCGACGGTGGATGAAGCCGTGCGTTCGATGGCTCACCACGGCCAGAACAGCGGTGGGGTCTGGGATGCCAAAACTGCTGAGGTTACCTACAATACGACCCCTGATAAGGAGTCTCCGTTGTGGAATGTATATTCCCAGGTGATCTACTGGTGGACGGTGACGGAGGTAGATGAAGAACATGCCTACATAATTGTCTATGATGGAAAGGTATGGCCGAGAACAAAGCAACTCGATACAGCATACTTAGGGTTTCGATGTGTAAAAAACCAAACCTTTGAGTGAACTAGATAATCTCCGCCCACGAACTTTTCCTATAATCTTCCTGTGACTGGCACACGCCCGCAAATTAAACTGAACACGCCTCGCAAAATTCAGAGTTCGGGGTTTCGAAAACCGATCACTTAACTGATCTCCACCAATACATCCCCCATCCCCACCGTCTGACCCGGCTCGACCCTTAAATCAGTAACAAATCCAGCTCGTGGCGCCAGAATTTCGTTCTCCATTTTCATCGCTTCCAAAATCAACAAGGATTGGCCCACGGCAACTTCTTGCTTAGCTTGTACCAACACCCGCGTGATCAAGCCCGGGATCGGTGCCTTGACACGGCCATCACCACTGGGCGGACGCCGAACCGCTGCTTCCAGATCGCGTATCTTCAATGAATGTCTTCCGCTCCAGGCTTTGATCCAATTCAGATCATCGCCCAAAACGATCTCATAAGGGCGGTCACCCACGATCAACCAGTGCATTGGCGTGGTTTCGGCCCCTCTTGGCACCTGCACCATGACCTCCTCCCCATCGACGGTCACAGCAAATGGAGCGGCGCTGCCCGGTATCTGACTTATCTCGATTTCAAAGGTCTGGCCATCTATGGTAACGGCGAGTCTGCTCATGAGTTTCTCTAATTCACTAAGCGACGACTGGAGCGATGCCATCCACGGGTCAAGCGTTCAGGCAGAACAGGACTTGAGGTCTTGTTGCGGCGCATGTAAGCGACCGCAGCCGCTATCGCCAAATCACGCAAGTCCTCGTCAGATGCAGGCTCGATGAAGCGAGAGGGAGCGATGAGATTGGCACTGTAATCGCCTGCTACGAATTGGGGGTCATTTAGAATGCCCTGATGTAGTGGTAGATTGTTGGGTATTCCTTGGATTATGAGGTCCTGCAACGTCCGTTGCATGCGTAGAATACAAGCTTCTCTGCTCTCACCCCATGTGACAGTCTTGGCTATTAGGGGATCGTAGTAGACCGGCACCTCGCAGCCCGAGTAACAATAGGTGTCAACCCGCACATGCATGCCGGCCGGTAGGCGGAATCTGCGAACGGCGCCCGGGCTGGGCAAGAAATGATTCCAGGGATCTTCGGCGTTGATCCGACATAGCATCGACGAACCTTGCAACGAGACATCCTCTTGCGTCAGCCGTAATGGTTCGCCGCCGCAAATCCGTATCTGTTCCTCGACGATGTCGATACCGCTGACCATTTCTGTGATCGGGTGCTCGACCTGGATGCGAGCTTTGAAATCACTGAAAAAAATGCCGCCCTCATCATCGATCAAGAATTCTACGGCGCCGGCGTTTTGGTAGTTGAACAGGCGAGCGATTTTGATGGCCAGAGTTTGCACCTGTTTCCGCTGCACCGCTGACATACATGGGGCCGGTGTCTCGGAGATAATCTTTTGGCTATGTTGCTGTAGCGTACTGCATCTTTCCCCCAGATGTATGATATTGCCATGTTTATCCGCCAGTATCTGTACATCTACATGGCGAGCTGGGTAGATCGCCTTTTCTAGATAAAGTTGGCGGTTGCCATAGACCGTAAACGCCTCTTGCTCTGCTCTGCGTACGGCGGATTCAAGCATGTCAGCTTTTCGTACCAATTGCGTGCCATGCCCGCGACCACCACGCGCCGACTTTATGACCAGGGGGTAACCCAAAGCTTCAGCTTCCATTCTGATTAGATCCAGGTCCTTGGCGCCTTGCAGCAATGCAGAGAATTCCGGCGTGGCGATGCCAGCCTTTTTGGCTGTCTCCAACATCGTCACCTTACGGCTGAGGTCTTTGATAATCTCGCTGGAGGGTCCGATAAAAATCAATCCGGCCTGTTCGCAGGGTCGCACAAAGAAATAACGTTCAGCCCCAAAGCCATAACCGGGGTGGATAGCATCGACAGCGGTCGCGTCAGCGATCTCAAATATCTCAGTTGCATCCGGAGCATCTGGCCGTTGATTAAGCTGCACTGCCTCATCAGCCAGCCGTACATGTAGGGAGAGCAGGTCATCAGGGTGATAAATGGCGACTGTCCATATGCCTAGATCCCGGCAGGTACGGATGATACGAACGGCGATCTCGCCACGGTTGGCGATAAGAATTTTCTTGAACATGGATTTATTGTGGATATTGAAATGCGAATTGAGTAAATACAGGTGTGCATATTGAAGATATATACAGGCGGGAACTCAATACGCAGCACGCAACACGCCCCCTACATCGGCGAAATACCATGCTTCTTGGGCGCATGGCGTTCACGTTTCGATAAGGTGACCTCCAATGCCCTAATGAGCACTCTTCGTGTGTCCCGTGGTTCGATGACATCGTCGATCAATCCTCGAGAGGCTGCAACGTAAGGGTTTTTGAACTTGTCTTCGTAATCGGCAACCAGTTCTTGCCTGTGCGACTCCGGATCTTCTGCTCCCGCCACCTCCCCGCGGAAGAGGATGTTGACTGCTCCTTCCGCGCCCATCACGGCGATTTCGGCGTTGGGCCAGGCATAGAGCAAGTCGCCACGCAAGCCCTTGCTGCTCATCACACAGTAGGCTCCGCCGTAACTTTTACGGAGGATGATCATGAGCTTGGGCACCGTCGCCTCGCTGTACGCGTAAATCATGCGGGCGCCATTGCGGATGATGCCACCATATTCCTGATGTCGGCCCGGCAAAAAACCGGGAACGTCCTGTAAGGTCACAATGGGGATGTTGTACGCATCGCAAATGCGGATGAAGTGCGCCGCCTTGATGGAAGCCTTGATATCGATCGTTCCCGCTAATACCATGGGCTGGTTCGCTACCAATCCTACAACCCAACCATTGAGCCGCGCAAAACCGACCACCATGTTCTCTGCCCACAACTGGCGAACCTCATAGAAGCGGCCATCGTCGACCACACTGGTAATCACTGCGCGCACGTCATAAGGTTTATGTGCGTCCACCGGCACAATCGATTCCAGTTCAGGACAGCGTCGCCGTGGGTCATCTACAGGGGGTGCATAAGGCGGGTCGTCCTGGTTGTTCGAGGGGAGATAACTTAGTAGCTCTCGAACTTGCGCCAAACATTCGTGATCATCCCTTGCCAAAAAATGGCTGACACCACTCTCGCTGCTGTGCGTGTAGCCGCCTCCCAACTCCTCGAAGGTCACATCTTCCTGCATTACGGCCTTTACCACTTGCGGCCCGGTGATGAACATGTAACTGTTTTCGGTCATGAACACGAAATCGGTGAGGGCCGGTGAATAGACCGCCCCTCCCGCACAGGGCCCCAAGATCACCGATAGCTGCGGGATCACACCCGACGATTCGCAATTGGCATCGAAGATTCGCGCATAGCCACCCAGACTATCTACACCTTCCTGGATGCGGGCGCCGCCTGAGTCGTTAAGGGCGATAAAGGGCGCACCATAATCCAGAGCCATGCGCATCGCTTTGACGATCTTGTTGGCATGCATCTCACCCAACGATCCCCCCATAACGATAGCATCTTGGGCGGCGACGAAGACGTGGCGACCATGGATCAAACCAAATCCGGTGATGACGCCATCGCCAAGGCGGGACGTCTTGCCACCCATATAACTATCGTAACGAGGCAACACCAATGTATCGATCTCCTCGAAGGTACCGGGGTCGAAGAGTGCATCGATGCGTTCCCGCGCGGTCAGCCGCCCTTTCTTGTGCTGCCGCTCTCTATCTTGTTCGCTACCGTAGGCGAGGGCTCTGCGCTCACGCAGTTTCTTGATGTATGCTTCCAAATGGTTGACTCCAACGGAAATCTAAGACTGATGACTGATGACTGATGACTGATGATTGATGATTGAAGGCGTTGGTTGCTCAGGCCTGTGGCTTTAGCAGAGCTAATGTTAAAACAAAGTTGCTCTGCAAGAGTTGCCATACCCGGAATGTGGATTCAGGAATTCGGGCAGGTAATAAGGTTGGGTCGAGTGTGATCGAGATTGGTGTCCATTGGTCGGAGCGTAGACCGGTGGTGGGGATAGCACAACTGATGCGGCGGGTATCTACGCGCAAGCCGGTGCGTAGCGTTTTCAACACCGCCTCCTTGGCGCTCCAAAAGGCTGTTACCACTACATCGGGTTGCTCTGCGGCGCCCGCGGCGGCGATTTCGTGCTCTGTAAAAAAGCTCTCCACAAAGGACCACTCTCTGGCCTCGACCAACTCCATATCTGCCCCAACCTGCGCGTCTAAGGCCGGCCAGAGCACGCAGAGACTACGATGGCCACTGTGGCTTATGGAGATGCTTATGGCCAGGCGATTGAGTGAGTATGGCTGCTGGGGGGCAGATAATAGGGCGGCATAAGGTGCGCCGTCCGCATCATTACCTATGTGGAGCGAAGATAAGGGTGCGACACTGGGGAAGGTGTCTTCGAGATATTTCTGCACAAGGTGTTTGGCCGTCCAACGGCCCAACAGCCAATCTCGACGACGTTTGGGAACTCTGAACCCGGCCAGAACCTCTAGCTCGAGCGGATTCAGAAGCCCCGGCGGCGCCATACCCTCGACCAAATGGGCGTCAGATCCGGTACCCTGCACAAGCCATTGGATCGACGTTAGGGAATCGGGCAGATCAGGCCGCGGCGATGGATACCTTGTTGACGTCGTCTCAATAACCACCGCCAACTGCCGCCGCAATTATACCGATCATCATGAATGCGAAGGTGCATATGAAGATGGGGATGGCGATAACAAGCGCCACCACCAGATAATAGCCATAGACCGTGATCACGCGTTTCCATAGGCTCTGGCTCAACAACCAGGTGTCAGGCAAGCCCTCTTCCAGGCCGGCCAAGCGTGCTTCCAGCTCATCGACACGCACCTGTAAGTCTTCAGGCTGCGCGACCGCTACGACTTCAGCAACTTCGGGCTCAGTATCGTTGGTTTGGACATCTTCTGCAGACATAATGTTTCACCTCGGGTGAATTGGGTGTGGTGGTTTGCTAAGCCAATGGCCTGGCCACGGTGCGATAACCGCTTAACTCGACATAAACAGCACCGCTGGTGTCGACGACCTGGCAATCGAAGATTTCTCCGTCGTCGGTCGTACTGACTATGCCAAACAAGCTTCCCACACTTTCTGGTTCTTGTCGATATGTGACCAGTGAATCGAAACCTATGGGCATTGCCATCGCTCCCTTGACTTCTTGGCGCCAGAGTGCCGCTAATTGGAAACAGAGTTCAACCAGGCGAGGCGCCAGCAATGAAGTACTGTCGGCCGGAACTGTATTTGGCGGTAGGTCGGCGGCGAAACGGCCAATAGCACTGTTGCCATCGACCCTGGCGCGTTCGATCACCTGATAGGCCGGGCCATGGAAAAAGGTCTTATACACTGACCGGGCGGTTATGGGCAAATCGCCATCGCTTGGCGGTGTAAAATCGATATTTGGAATCACGACTATGGTGGGACTCAACCTGACGCTCGCAGAGAAGTGATCTTTTATCTGGATGGGCAAACCTTCGCGTTTGGGCACGGTTTTCGAGCGAAGAACAAGGCGCGCTCGCAGGCCATCACCATCAGGCGAGATCTGAGCATTGAGATAAAGTGTTCTCGGTTCCATGCGGAAGAACTTGAATGCACCCATCATTTCAACGTGCTCCAATGCAACGATTTCATATCCGGGCGCCAAGAGCGACGCGACTTCTGCCAGTGCTTCGGTTGCCATGGCGCCGGGTAACCAGGGTGTTCCTTCATCAGCCTGCAATGCTGCCTCGCTACGTTCAATCGCTTGCATTTGTTGTTCGATTTGCACCGGGGTGGGGCGCTCACCCTGTGCGCAAGCATCCTCGATTAGCTCGCGTTTTAGTGCTTCTGGATCATGGCGATAAAGCCGGATATGGGCATCGTCATGAGCTGGCGCTTGGACAAGATCCAAAAGGTAGAACACGCCCCGGCTGGCTGCTGCCAGATCACTGACGATGGCGCTGGTGATACCTCCTGCCGCCCCGGTGACGACAAACACCGTCTCGGGCCCGAGTGACATGCCTGTGTCTCCATCAGCTGCCGGTTTCTTGACCAGCGTGACCGTATAGCGCAAGCTCCGGCAATAGCCGACTTCTGTAATGCCGGGATCGTATAGCGTTTCGGCGATGAGTTGATCCGCCGGTTCGGTAGTCTTGCGGCTGATTTCAAAATCGACTGCTTTGACTAGAACACCCTCACCGCTCTCCTCTTGCATGCCTCGTTCGACGCCATAGGCCTTACTGAAGCCGACGACAGCGCCGCCCAGTGGCGCCGATGCCCCTTCTTCACCATAGCCATGCAAACCACCTAATCGTGTCGCCACAACAAGGAAGGTGTTTGCTCCGGAAACTGCATCATAAAGCGTGCGCATGGTCGTATAAAGATTCTTGATACGCCGGCGATTGAGTTCACGCCAGGTGGCCAGGTCCATCTCCTCCAGGACGGGTTCCACATCCAGCGCTGGCAGCCAGTACACCCCTTGGATAGCACTCTCTGCCAGCCAGCTCTCTAATTCAACAATCAAAGCTTCCGTCTCTATCTCTGGGCTTAGCTGCAGCGTTGTTACGCCCAGCTTATGCAATCGTCCCACCAGTGATTTGCCGACCCCACCGCTATCCATCATTACAATCACCCGGCTGTTCTCATCCAGCGTTACGCCAGTTGGTTTGCAGTAATCAAGGGCAGGGCGCAGAGCGGGCACAGGGACACGCCGGGGCATTTTGTCAGCATCTTCTACATGATAGTGAAGATTAGGAATTAGAGTTTCTCTGGCATCACCGACAACGGATACCGCCTGCTGCCCTCCGACCCCCGCTAAATCAGGCCGCATGTTATGCACAAACCCAATCACACTCTCCAGGGTGGGATAATCTCGCAAGCTTAGGTCTTGTTGTAGGGGGATGTCGAACTCCTGGCGAACGGCGGCAAAGGTCTCCGCTTGCTTGACAGTACCGATGCCCAGATCGGCCTCGAGGTCCAGGTCGAGATCCAGCATATCCTGCGGGTACCCGGTCTTGTCGGCCACAATGCCCAAAACGGCATTGGCAACTACATCCCCTGCCAAAACCCCGGCATCCTCCACAACTTCGGCAGATTTCAAGTCTGGCTCTTGATCTTCGACCTCCGACTTCCGACCTCCGACTTCCGACTTCTGCTCCGCCTCCCACATCTCAGCCACAGCCGCCATGGGCGCCGGGCGAGTATCCATATAACCATCGCCGGGCGCGGCTGCTCGAAGCATGGGTTCGGTGCCATAACGCCAGGTACTGGGCATAGGCGAGCGGGGTGGTACGCCCTGTGCCGTCACACGCAGCACACGTTTGATAACTTCCGTTTCAGCCAGGTCATAGCCACTGATGTCTGAAAGCCAGCGCCGGTAGAGGCCACCATTGTCCATCCGAGCTAAACTGCCGGGAATGCGGCGGGTAAGTGTGAGTGCGATCTGCGAGCCAAAGCCCGCGGCCAGGTGCATAGCGTACTGTACAAGATAGCGTCCGCCCCGGCTCAGATTGAGCACACCAAGGTCAGGATCGACCTCTTTGAAATTGGGTACCGGCGGCACAATGCCATGTTCCAGCATTTTGACGCCGATAACATCTTCGATGCCTACACCCATAGGATGGCCGGTAAATCCCTTGGTGTTGGCAATAACGATCTCCCTGGCGGCGCTATCAAATGTCTTGCGCAACGCCAGTACTTCAGCCGAAGCGCTGCCACCGCGAGCCGGGGTAAAGGTTTCGTGTGAGATAAAGGCCATTTCCAGCAGGCGATCGTCGGTGACATTGTCAGCGCCGACTACGATAACACGGCGACATCGTCCGCTTCGGATCCAGTCTTCGGCAATGGCGATGGCTTGAGCTGTAGAAGCACAGGCTGCATTGACATGTGTATTCGGACCTCTGGCGCCGATGTATTCAGCAAACTGACTGTGACCCATGACAAGGATACGCAAGAGGAAGCGACGGTCGAAATTGTAAGGCTCGCGCTCCACGATATCTCTGATCTCGGAAATGCGTCGCTGAATCTCACGCAGGGTATCATCATCACGAGTGTAGCGTCTCAGATCCTCGAGCACCTCCAAGCGAGTGATGCGAGTCTGCCAGGTGAAGTAACGAGAAAGCTCGTCGGCAAAGCTATCGATACTGGGGAAGGCGCTGGCGAAGATCACGCCGGTTTCATCCCGAAGCGCTTCGGGCAGCATCCACTTTTCGGGGAGATGGGTTCCCTTACGGGTGCGGCGGTAGGTCTGAACAAGGGGAAAACCGGCTTCATGCAGGACATCGAGTCCGGCAGCCATGGCGAGTTGCGTGGTTGTATCCAACGCTTCGACCAGTTTGGCGGGCACACCGTACTCTTCGGTGAGATCGAACGAACCCGGTCGCCCGGCCAATTTGATCACTTCCTCCTGATCGGTGAGCGTCACAAACTTGCCATTGCCATCGGCCGCCTTGACCACGCGCGTAATCCGTTTGGCAAGCACCTCTCGGCGAAATCGTTCCGGGATCAGGTCGATAAACTGCTTGTCGCGCAGAATGCGCATGGCATTGTCCGGATCCATCACCGCTTTCTCTGCTCCAGGCAAACCCAGTCCCGTACCGGAGATCACGATGGAACCTTTAGGAGGGGTATTTCGGTCGTAAGGTTGAGGGCTGTCTGCAGATTGGAAATGGGTCATGGCTTGAAGGAGGGCTTGGGCGAGGTCATCGCTGGGGATCGTGTTGCGAGGATCGTGTTGCGTGTTGCGTATCGTTTGTTCAGGTGAGATTATACCCGACCTCTGTCCTCCGACCTCACGCCGTACCCCGCGGCATACAATCCGCAAATGGCCTGATTAAAGGTTGGCAATTCACCCCATTTGGGATGGTTGGTAAAGAGTGTTGTTACGTCGCCATTACCACCTAAAACATCCTCGGCAAAACTCCTTAGCGCTCGTTTGGTACCGACCTCCACAAAGGTGGAGCAGCCGTTGGCGTATAGTGTCTTCAGACCTTTGACCCATTGCACCGGGGTTGCGACCTGTTGTTCCAGAATATCTTTGATGCCTGCGACCGTGGTTGGATATAACTCCCCAGTGACATTCGCCACAAGTGGCAAGTTGGGTTCCCGGACATCCAAGCGGTCGAGTACTTCGCGTAGAGGTTTAGAAGCTGGTGCGACGATGCTGGTGTGGAAGGCATGGCTCACGGGGATACGCATTGCCTGCATCCCTTGAGCAATGAACACGTCGATAGCCATTTCTACCGCTTCACTGGCTCCACCGATAACAACCTGGTTGGTGCTATTGATGTTGGCAGGGACGACATAACCATCGATGTCTTCTAAAGAGTCCAGGGGTCCGATTACCGCAGCCATCCAACCGTTATCTTCCAGATTGTTGATGGCGGTCATCTCCCGTCCCCGGGCTGCAGAAGCTTCGAGGGCCTGAGCGAAGGGCATGATATCGGCAGCGATCAAGGCGGCGTACTCGCCAAGCGAATGACCCATGACCATGTCGGGCTTGAATCCATACTCAGCCAAAAGCCTGTACATGGCGGTGTCCATTGTCAGCATTGCCGGTTGACAGATCACCGTCTGCATCAGGTTAAAATTAGCCTGCGCCACGGCGGCCTGATCGTCGACATCGATAAAGATGTAGCTCGTCAATGGTTTGCCGAGAATCGGTAGCATGACCTCGTCGGCAAAGGCGAATGTCTCTGCCACGATGGGTTCCAGTTCCCAGAGTTCACGACCCATATTTACATACTGGCTGCCCTGCCCGGGGAACAAGAAGGCGATCTTGCCCTCTGGATGGCCGCTGCCCCGAAAGATACCTTGCACATTGAATGCTTTCCAGGTACTGGGATTGTCGAACCCCATTCCCTTTCGCGCCTTGTGGATGCGAGCGATCAGTTCTTCCCTGTCACCGAAATCGATGACCAGGCGTTCGGGCGCTTTAAGCATGTCTTGTGGGGGTAGCTCGAATGCGGGCGTCCACCCACCCTGAACCCGCTGAAACACGCGATCCAACCTATCTTTCAAATCTGCCGGTGACTGAGCCCCTAACGCCAGGATTCCCCTAACTGGCCGCCGCTCAGGCACAGACGCAACGCTAGATTTATTCAACATGGTCTGAACTCCGATCTTGGCCCTTCGATTCCGGCACTTCCACGCTGGCATAAACCTTGGAATCGGTCAACCCTCCCGGTATATGCTCTTCTACTACAAGATGGAAATTGGTGCCGCCAAAACCGTAAGCGCTAACGCCACAGCGCCGTGGATTACCATTGGGAGGGTCCCAGCTACGAAGGTCGTGATTAATGAAAAAGGGTGAGTTAGCGAAATCGGTATCAGGATTGGGGCGTTCGGCATTAAGGGTGGGGGGAAGCGCTTTTTCATGGAATGACATGATGGTCTTGAGCAATCCTGCAGCCCCTGCTTCGGCTTTGAGATGGCCGATATTGCTTTTTGCGGATCCGAGGGCAATGCTCTGCCTGCGGGCTCCGGCAAACACTTTGCCCAAATTCTCGAGTTCTACCACATCTCCGACCTTGGTACTGGTCCCGTGTGCTTCGACCATTGTGCAGCTTGCTGGATCCAAGCCTGCATTCCTCCAGGCTCGTTCTATGGCTAAAACCTGGCCGGCGGGATTTGGGACGATGATGGCTTTGCCTTTGCCGTCACTGCTGGCGCCCACGCCACGGATGACGGCGTATATGGTGTCGTTGGCTCGTTCGGCATCACTCAAGCGCTTGAGCAAGAAAGAAGCCGCTCCCTCTCCCATCACAAATCCATCGGCGCCAGCACCGAAAGGGCGACTGCCTGTTGCACTGAGGGCGCCGATCTTGCAAAACTTGACAAAGATGCCTGCACCCATATTGCGATCCACACCACCAGCCAGTACGGTATCGACATGATGCTCCGTCAGCATCTCCATGGCTGAATTGATGGCGGCAAAACTAGAGGCACAGGCAGCATCTGTAATGAAATTGGGGCCTCGCAAATTGAGAGCATTGGCCACGCGCCCCGAGATGATGTTGACCAACTCGCCCGGCATCGAGTCTTCTGTGATCGGTGGATAGCGTTGCTCCCACTGTGCCTGCCATTGCGTTAGGATGCTCTGTCTTACCGCGGAGGGAAGCTGTTTGAAGCTATCGGTCTGTTCGAGCGAATGTACGTATTCGGGGAAAGAGAGGCGATTATGCGTGTAGTAGTGCATCTCACCACCCATCGCCGTGCCGAGAATGACGCCTGTGTTTTCAGTATTCAGGGGGCGGTTAGGAAAACCGTAATTATCCAGGGCTTCGGCTGCTATCGTCACCGCCCACTTTTGACTTTCGTCCATCGCTGCGGCAACTTTCGGGGGAATGAGAAAACGCTTCCAGTCGAATTCGAAACCCTTGACCCAGTCTCCAATTTTGCTGTAAGTTTTGCTTGGAGCACTTGGATCGGGGTCATAATAGTGTGCGGTACTCCAGCGATCGGGCGGTGTTTCGCTAATACTATAACGCTTATTTTTTATATTTTGCCAGTAGTCTGGGGCCGTTGGTGCATCGGGGAGGATGGCCCCGATACCTACGATGGCGATTGCTCTCTCAACAGTCATGTGGTTGCCTCTTGATCAGATGCAGCTTGAAGAACGAAGTCACAGTTCAACATTGCATCGTTCGCTAGGGGTTGCGCGGGTCGTGCTGCATCGGGTGTGTTACTATTTGGCAGGAAATGCCTCGTTCAGCTTTTGAGCGACGAAGTTCATATCTTCGAAAAGACCTGTTTGGGCATTGTAGATTCTAGGAAGATCAAGCGATCCGGCAAGGTCGGGATCGGTCTGACCGGCGCCAATACTCCAACGTAAACCATCCGCTGCGACTTTTAGGGCAGCATCTCTGGCGTGGATTCGGGCCATGGCCTGTTGAGTATCCTGGTCGAGGTCAATGGCCGTGGTGGGTTTAGCAAGGGCCCGCTCGCTGAAGATGGCCGCGGTCTCGGCAAATGCCACCAACTCGCCCAGACGGAAGAACAGATGTTGGTTGCGGGTAAGCCGATCCTGACGACAGCGTTCTAGGATGACGGCCAGCGCCCGCAAGGCCATGGCGGCAGTGCCGGCGCCGCTCTTCGAATTTGAGGAGGCGCTACTTTCGAGACTCTCCGCCCAATCTTGATAATATGCTCCACGTGATTTCAGGTGTTGCTGCCAGCGCTCCCGGGCGATAGTCCATTCCATGATCTCGGAAGTGCCCTCGTAAATGGTTGTGATCTTCACATCGCGTTTGATCTTCTCGACCATGTATTCTTTTGTGTAGCCATAGCCTCCTAGCGCCTGAATGCAATCTTCAGCTGTTTTATTCCCGGCTTCGGTGGCCACGTATTTGGCTACGGCTCCTTCGGTTTGCAAGTCCTCTTCGCCGCTGTCGATGCGCTCGGCTGTCCACTCGATATACGCGCGCGCAGCCTCTAAGCGGCAGGCGTTGGGGACAATGAGTTTGTGGGTGTAACCCTGCTTCTGACTGAGGGGAGCGCCAGCCTGAAAGCGCAGCTGTGAGTAAGGGATCGCCCGCTTCAGGGCAGCCCAGCCCGCCCCCAGACCAAAGGCGGCAACCATCAATCTGGTGTAACCGAAGACTGCCTGTGCCTGCACCAAGCCCTGACCTTCGACGCCACCCACCAATCGGTCTGCGTCGACGTACACCTCTTCCAAAAAGAACGCTGCCGTATTGCTGGCGCGAATACCATGTTTGTCTTCCGCTTTACCTTGCGTAAACCCCTCGGTCTCACGTTCGATGATAAACCATGAGGGTCCGCCTGGCGCCAGCGCCAGTATAGTAGAGATCCGCCACACCACCATTGCTAATCCACTGTTTTCGGCCAGTTATCTTGTAACCAACCACTTTGTCGTTCTCTACCACCGCTTCGGCCTTGCTCTTCATCGCCGCCAGATCACTGCCTGCCTGGGGTTCGGTAGCGCCATACGCAACCAGCATGCCCTCTTCGGCGATACGGCCCATCCACAGCAGCTTCTGCTCTTCCGTGCCACCCACTGTGATCGGATCCGTGCCCAGGAAAGTCGCCAGAACACCTGTAGCGATGCCGAGATCGATGGCTGCCATGACTTCGGAGACGCGATAGATATCGTAGGCGCCACCGCCGAGGCCGTCGTATTCTTCGGGGATAAAGAGCAGGTGCAGGCCGAACTGCATCGGATCGTATAATTCCTCCAGCACCTCGCGCGGAAACTCATCTTTATGGTCGAGTTCCAGTAGGTAGTTGTCAGTTAGTTTATCACCGGCATAGCGCCTGAAGGTATCCAAATACCATATGCAGGGTGTCTGCATCGAGTCCGGCCATTAGGTCGTCTCCTGAATCATAGCAAATAGTGGGGGTAGTGTACTACGCTGTCAAGCTGATAATAGCGCCGCATGATCGATCTCATCATTGGCGCAACAACGTCTCTACTTCTTGGGTGTAATCATTAAACTGGTGTGACCCTATTCTAAGTATTAATAAGTAATTTGCATATGCGTTAGATCATGTGCAGCGCGTCATAGTTGTTAGTGATTGGCTGTGATCATAGCGGACTGCATGATATTGCCACACGCATGTACTTTTACCAGAATTTCAAGGGACCAGCGTATAATCACAGCTATCATGTTACGACCTTTACGCGTGTTTATCCCGTACATCGGGATTCTTCTGGTGGTTTTGTTGCTGGCGACTGCTGTGTGGTGGTCGGCATCAAACCAACAGGATCAGACACCGTTAGGGCCACAGCAGAGGGTCGAGACCAATAACCCAAAGACGGGCGTTCATACTCGACTCGAGAACGAGGTCGAACCTGAAAAGATAAAGCGAACGCTTGAGATGGTGCGGAAGATGGGATCCCCCTGGATCGTGGAGTACTTTCCCTGGGCATTTAGCGAGATTCGGCAGGGGCAGTATGATTTCAGCCACGCCGATATCGTGGTCGATCATGCCAACCGCCAGGGTTTGGCCATCATCGCCCGTTTGGGTCTTGTACCCGCTTGGGCCAGACCAGAAGACACCATCAGTACCTATCTCGACCCGGAACAGTATCCCGAATTCGCCGCTTATGCCGCCGCTTTTGCCGAGCACTTCCAAGATCGTGTCGACTACATCATCATCTGGAATGAGCCCAATCTCAGTCTGGAATGGGGCTACCGGCCGCCGGATACTATCGCATATACAGAACTCCTGCGCCAAACATCAGAAGCCATACGTGCCGTCAATCCAGATGTCACGATCCTGGCCGGGGCATTGGCTCCGACTGTCGGCGATCCAACAGGCGAACTGGGTATGAGTGATTTGGCGTTTCTGCAAGCGATATATGATACTGGCGCAGCTTCGTATTTCGATGCTTTGGCTGCGCACAGTTATGGCCTGACCTTTCCTCCTGACAATCCTCCTGATCCAGATGTCATCAATTTTCGTAGGGTAGAGTTGTTGCGAGAGATCATGGAGAAGAACGGTGATGGCGACAAATCTATTTACATTACAGAGGCGGGGTGGAACGATCATCCCCGTTGGACGCGAGCCGTGCGGCCAGCTCAACGTATTCGCTACACTATCGATGCCTACGATCTGGCACAGACATGGCCCTGGCTCGAAGCATTGGCGATGTGGGCCTTCCGCTATCCCTGGCCCGAGCGCAATGTCCGTGATTACTATACCTTTGTCACACCCGATTTTGAGCCGAAGCCTATCTACCTCGATGTGCAGCGAGTGCTGAGATAGTACGGCCACAAAGTCACATTATTGCTTCATAAGGCATTCTAGGCGGTTAGTCGCCGTTCTCGTTCGAGTTGTGCTGTGGTCACAATGCCGTGGAAAGTAGCCTGTGCGAGCATCGCTCTCTGTATTGCGCGCTCACGCGCTTCTTTATCGACAGCTCCGGTACTTTTTTGTGGTTCTTTTAAGAAGACGACAATCAGGGCTAATGTCAGCAAGATGAGAACGAATGATAATAAAAACACTTGTCGAGCGGCGGTCAAATCGGCAATTGCAAACACCAGCAGTGGCCCTACTACGCCACCGAGTGCAGCTGCCGATTCTTTGAGGCCCATCACCCTGGAGCGATGCTGCCCTTTTGTGATATCCATGTAAAATGCGCTCAATGCAGGCATGATCAACGCTTCACCCAAACCGGCGATAGCCGCCAGCAGCAGCATAACAGGGAATGAGGTGACAAATGTCAACCCACCGTAAAATGCTAGCATTAGCAGCAAGCCCACGACGATGATTGGTTTGCGGCCAAAGCGGTCGCTAAGCTGACCCAGTAGCCCTTGTCCAAGAACAGTCAACAGACCATAGGCAGCGATCACAACACCGAACATCACCGTCGTCCAACCCAGATCATCGTATAGATAGAACACCATCTCCGGTTCGACAAAGGCGAATGCGAAGATAAGTATGAAGTCGATGAATAAGAGAACGGAGAGGATGTAGAGCGGCCGTGGTAAAGAGTCCAGAAATGTTTGCCGCTCTGAGGTGCGGTCACTCTGGCGTCGCCGCTCCAGCTTTTCTCTGCGACGGACTTCAGCTGTACGTGTTTCAGGTACGAATAGAATCGCTGCCAGCAGACCGAGGGCGGCCATCACGGCTGAGATGAGAAAGGGTGCGGCAAATCCCCACGAGTCGTAGAGCACCCCACCCACGACCGGCCCCAGGAGGAAACCGGCGGCATACCCGCCCATGACAATGCCCACCCAGCGAGCGCGTTCTCTATCAGGTACGACATCGGCGACCACACCCATGGCAGCGGGAAAGAGTCCGGCGCCCAGTGCACCTTCGACCGCTCGGATGGCAACAAAGGCGGCGATGGAATCGGCCAGGAGGAACGCGATGTTGGCCAGGGTAAAGGAAGTTAGGGCCAGTAAGATAAGGGGGCGGCGGCCATAACGGTCGGCCATCGAGCCCATGATGGGAGCGGCGATGAATTGCGCCAGTGCGAAGGACAGGGTCATCAATCCCAGTTCCTGAACCCCGGCTCCAAATTCACCCAGGCGTCTGGCGAATACCGGCAGGATGATTCCAAATCCTGTCATCATCAATGCCACACAAGCCGCCAGCAGTAAGATGATATGGCGATACTGCTTGGGACTAAGCCCAAAATTTCTCACCTGATACGCAATCACGATTTCGCCAAGATTGCGCGGCTCATCGGCATTCACAGCATAACTCCCAATTCTACCAGCACGGTACCGAGATCGAGGTAAATAGTTTCACGTTGAATCAAGCCATGTTGGATATCATAAAATGTAGCTCCTCGAAATTGGATAGTGCGTCCCGTGGCGGCCATCCTTCTCTCGAATACAGGTGGCGTGATCGGGCCGGTATGGGCGCCGCGGAAGATCCACTCTGTAATTGCCATAGATTCGGCTGCGATCGTTCTCGCTACCTGGTAATCCATGTCAGAAAAGCTGTCAAACCAGGATGGCCAGAAGGTAGAGGTTCGTTCATCGCTGATCGGTTTACTGGCAAATGCGTCACGATGCACAAGGTCCAGGACGTAGTCCTCGCCATGGAGATCACTCATTCTGGCGCCATCCCCTGCTGCCAAGGCTGACCAGTAGGCGGAGATAATATCCAGCGTTGTTCTGCCTGGCTGTTTGTTCGTATTTGCGTTACTCATTCGACTGTTCCATTTCCATACAGCTGCTGTTTACATTGATTTTGTCACCTGCGTCTCAACACCCTCTAGATATTGCTTTTTCGCCGTGATAAATGTTTTCTGTGAGAGCTTGAGTGTTCCCGCTAATCTGTGGATCTCCTCCATCTCGTCGAAGGTGGCATGCCCGTCAGCAGCGGCTATGGCGAAAAGCACATTTAAGAATTGAGCGGACTCTTCGTAACTGTAGGCCTCCGAGAATTCACGGGCGAGGCGGAAGGAATCGATATCCTGGGCCGTATCGGTAATAGCAACGCCCGCCACAAAGGCGGCCTGATCGTGTAAAAGCTGCCAGTGCATTTGTAGCGAATCCACCATGACCCGCAGTTCCGAATCTGTGACTTGAGGATTCACGCGAGCGACTTGCGCCATCATGCCGCCGGCAAGGCTCAATCTACGTAGTTCATCTTCGGATACGTCGAGTTCGGCTTCGCCCAGGTCCAGACGGCGTCGCACATCGTAATAGATGCGGTTTCTCATGTAATCTTCGAGGTAGATCTCGCGGTTAGGGGCTTGTGCAGCGGACTGCTGGCGACGGGATGCCCTTCCTCTGAAAAACTGAGAGAAGCTGCTGAATGCGCCGACATCAACGCCTTCGATCTCGCGTTTGATCGCATCAATCGCCCGTTGTTCATCTTCTGTGACGATGCCGTCAGCCAAGATCATATCATCAAGGGTATCGAGCGCAAGCTGTTTTCCTTCGGCGCTGGAGATGGCTTCAGCCAGGTCATCTACCAAGCGCTGGCGTTCGGCGCCATCTACCGGCGAGGTCATGTAGATTTCAATCGACGCCCACTCTCGGGCGTTCAGTTCGGGGATGCGGAAGAGCAGGTCTTTCATGGCGTTGATCTCGTCCAGTGTCAGTTCGCCATCTGTCCAGGCTGCGGCGATGAGCACTTTCGCCAGGGTCATGATCATGGTTTCGGTTGGCATGGAGTTGTCTCTTATTGTTGGGGTATGGGTTTGGGGATGATGTATGCTTTTTCGTGTTGCGTGTTGCGTGTTGCGTGGTGCGTGTTGCGTGGTGCGTGTTGAAGTCCGTCGACCTCAGATAATACACGAGATCGTAGCTCTAGCGGTAGAATAGACTGGTTAGCGGTAGTGGATCAGATTTAACTGATGGGTTGGAATCGATCACGCCTGTCGTGAATCCCGAATCCGCTGCCTTTTTGTAACCCAGTAGATACAAGAACCGAGGTGTTAGCGCCCCGGTCTACAGGTCTACTGGTCTATCAGTCAATTATGAGTATGGATCATGTTTGCTTATATAGGATAGAATGTTAGAATCCTGGTATCTTCTCAATAACTTGGGGGAACTAACCCGTCCACGAAGATGGACGTTCGGCGTAGGTTCGTAGAACCCCTGCCCCCAGAGCCCGAATTCATTCGGCGAGTGCCCCGGGATATTGAGAAGATACGAATTCTGTATGTTTAGGTGCTTTGTCAGTTGTAATGCATATCTGTTTTCACCCGACTTTTATGATTCTGTTCCACCTGCCTCTTTTTCTACGACTACAATCATCCCGCACGGGATCATGAATCGACGCCGCAACGTCGTTATCTTGGCGGGTTTATTGGTCATTGTGGCGGCGCTGATGGTAGGGTGGCGTTTATTGCAACCACGTGATCATGCCTGGGCGCGTTTACAGCAGGGCGGGGCATTGCGTGTGGCGGTCGACCCCAGTTTCCCGCCCTTTGACGATGTGGATAATGAGGGGCGTTTGGTGGGCTTTGACATCGATTTGGCTCGGGAACTCGGCGAACGAATGGGTGTACCAGTCGAGTTCAAGGTCATTGCTTTCGACGGCCTGGTCGATGCAGTGCTTGCGGGGCAGGCCGATGTCGTTATCTCGGCCTTTCCTCTTGATCCCCGCCTAGCTAAGGATGTACGCTACAGTTGGCCCTATTTCGAAGGAGGGCTGGTGTTGGTCGTGCCCGAGGGCAGTGACGTGGTCGGGTCGGATGATCTGGCCGGGCGCAAGGTGGCGGTGGAGTGGGGAAGCTTGGGCGATGCCTGGGCTAGGGCGAATGACCTCGAGATCGTTCGGCAGGGGACGGCCTATGATGCCCTATCTGCCGTTAGCGAAGGTGATAGTAGTATCGATGATGCTGTCATCGTCAATGCTGCCATTGTCGATGCCGTCACCTATGCTGAATCAACTATCCCAGGATTAGCGTTACGAACCCCACCTCTGGAACCTGATCCCTACGTGATCGTGCTACCCCTACACGCATCTAAACTCTCTCTGGCCGTCAATCAAACACTTGCAGAGATTATGGCTGACGGTACCTGGAATGAATTGACAGCGTCACATTTTGAAAGGCTACCACCAATGCCCGAGCCTATGGAGCACGATTCATGATGCAGTAGCCACCGACTGTTGGAGCCTGGTGATAGCGATTGCCCATTTCAACTATCGAACAAGTGCGTATTCGCTCTGACCTGGACGCCTTATGTTAACTCCCCTGAAAAAAGCTCGAGACAAGAAGTGAAGATCGAGACAACAGCAAAAAAAGTGGGGTTAGATGCGTTTCCCTCGTGAAACCCTATGTTTTCCTCTGCGATCTCTGCGCCCTTTGCGGTCAATAGGCTTTATTCAGTGGACTCTATGTTATACCCAGAAGCAGGTGCGGTGCATCGAAGCCCATCTGGTAGACGCAGATCTCTTCCATAAAGAAGCTGGGCCATGAGCATATGGACGTCGATGAGGTGGCTGAGCACGGCCTGGACTTCTTCTTTTGTGAGGATAGTGGACAAGCGGTTTGGTTTTTTGGCCTGGGCGGGACGCAGCGGTTCTGCGATGGGCTGGTGGAGTACCGCATCGAAGAGGAACAAGAGGGCGCTGCGGGCCTCATTTCGGTTTTACTCAGTGCAGGGGTTTTGGGTGGAGGCGGCTAGGGTGCGAGTCGCCATTTCAGATTTTTTCGGAGTTTTCAGAAAAGTAGATGTAGCGTTTGATCCAATGGAGATAGACCTGTTCAGTACGGCGTGCATAATGTTGACGGCGCAAGACGTTGCTCACACGTTCCAGGAGTGTAGGGGATTGATGGTTCACAGCCATTTGTCCGAGGGTTGCATGAAGTAGTATACTGTCAAGGTTACTATATACATCTGGCGTATTATAACGCCTGTAGGCGGCATAATGTCGGATATTCGGACATTATGCCGCCTACAGGCGATCTATACCACCCCAGGACAGTGCTTATGAAGCGGCCACGCCGCGCGAAGTGCTGTTTCCCCAGAAAAACCCCGCCGTCAGGCTGTATATTTCAAAGTTAGGTGTTTTCTAATTTGTCATTACCAGTTTTAATCTATGCTGGCCTTATAAAACAATGATTTGGAATGAGTGATAAGTTCAGCTTAGGGAATAATGGAGCCACACAGGGTTGATACAATATGGATATTGAAAAAGTCAATATTGAGAATTACAAATGCTTTGATGGAAAATTTTCTATTGAGTTTTATCAGGGCGTTAATATCCTTGTAGGAGACAATGAGGCGGGTAAGTCTACGATTCTTGAGGCAATCAATCTAGCGTTAACAGGTATTCTTAACGGCAGATATTTAAGGAATGAATTAAGTCAGTACCTTTTCAATCATAAGGTAGTCAGTCAATACATACATGAAGTAATGCAAGGTGATAATCCTCTACCACCTCAAATTGTTATCGAGGTGTTTTTTAGTGGGGATAAACAACCACTGTTTGAAGGCAATTGGAATAGTGAGAAAGAACCAAAATCAAAATGTGGGGTTGTCTTTAAAATCGAATTCGATTCTGATTATCAAAATGAGTATGAAGCGTTAATTGCTGATAATCAGAATATGACAACAATTCCCATCGAGTATTATCATGTTAGCTGGAAATCGGTAGTGGTTACATATTGACTGAAAATGTTCCAATTGATATTCTGCGTTAAAAGCAATCGAGCGGAGTACCATTATGATTCAGAATGTTATCACATATCATTGTACGAAGTGTAACA
>PIVW01000415.1 GCA_003353825.1 Chloroflexota bacterium | reverse complement strand
CGGAAAAGTACGGCCTGCAAACTATCATTCATAATCACTCGGATTTCGTATCCTTCCCTATCTATGTTGGCGAGGAAGCGGAGCCCATTAACCGACAGGAGGCCATTTGGCGCCAGAGCATTGCCGAGGTCACGGATGAAGCGGCCAACGGGTTCTATAAACAGATTACGCTTGATTTCTCGGACCCATTGACTCGAATTCACGTCAACACCGATGCCCCAGTTCAGATCTACGCTCTGCTATTCATCCCCTCTCAAATCGGTAGGGGCATGTTCAATCAACGACAAGATTATGGTTTGCGTCTCTATTCTCGCCGAGTCCGCATCCAGGACCATGCCAAAGACCTCTTACCCGAATACTTGCGATTTGTGGAGGGGGTTGTAGATTCAGAAGACCTCCCTCTCAATATAAGCCGGGAAGCCGTGCAATCGAGCCCCGTTATGCGACGAATAGAACGCGTGATCAGCGGGCGCGTCTTTAGCAGCCTGAAGGATTTAGCCGCCAAAGAACCTGATATCTATACCGAATTTTGGAACGGGTTTGGTCCGTTCCTGAAGGAAGGGGTGACGTCCGATCAGGATCAACATGAAAAACTTTTGCCGTTATTACGCTTCCACTCATCTACCGGAAGCGATGCCCTGGTCTCGTTGAAGGATTATATTGATCGTGTTAAACCGGACCAGAAAGCGATTTATTATATTGTAGGAGAAGATGTCGATACATTAGCGCGTAGCCCTCATCTCGATTACTTCCGGTCTGAAGAGATCGAAGTTCTCTACTTTACAGACCCGCTGGATGGATTCCTGCCCACGTCGATTGGCGACTATGAAGACTTCCCCATGAAGAATGTAGCGGATGCTGGGCTCGATCTACCCAAAGGGGATGAGGAAGAAACCCTGGATGAACAGGATACCGAGCCAGAGGAATCCCTGGGACCGCTGATCGAGCGCTTCAAGGCTCAATTAGGCGAACGTGTCGTCGATGTCCGCATCTCCCACCTGTTGGTTGAGCATCCATCCCGATTGGTTACACCGGAAGGGGCAATGGGCAGCGAGATGGATCGGGTCCGCCGTTTAATGGATCAAGATTACGAAGCGCCCAAGAAGATCCTAGAACTCAATTCCAAGCATCCTATTATCAATAACCTGGCTGATCTGGTCTCAAGCGATGATGAGGATGGGCTGGTAAATGCTTCTATTGACCAGATTTTTGAAAACAGCCTGTTGTTGGAAGGGCTACACCCCAATCCGGCCAATATGGTTGACCGCATCCAAACGATCTTGGAAGCAGCTACAGATAAACGTTGAGCATTATGTCTCGCCGCGACATTCATGAGGACTTTGCAGTGACATGAATGTCGCGGTACATGATTTATAACAAAGACATGAGCGGGGTATAGGGCAAAGAAAACGCCTCAGCTACCGCAGGGTAGACGATCTCTCCCTGGAAAACATTGACACCTGGCGCCAGGGTCGTGTCTGTGCGAATCGCCTTCCTCACACCCATGTTGGCAAGTTTGGCTACGTAGGGCAAGGTGGCATTACTAAGGGCATATGTGCTGGTGCGTGGAACGGCGCCCGGCATGTTGGACACGCAATAGTGCACGACGCCATCTATCTCGAAGGTGGGTTGCGAGTGCGACGTGAGACGGGAAGTCTCGATACATCCACCCTGGTCCACGGCCACATCTACAACGACACTGCCCGGATTCATGGTGGCGATCATCTCCCTGGTGACTAATCTGGGTGCTTTGGCGCCTTTAACCAGAACTGCGCCAATGAGGAGATCGGCACGCTTTGTCGCTTCGGCGATGGTCAGGGGATTAGCGCTTAAAGTGGTGAGGCGCCCTGGCAGCACTTCGCTCAAATAGCGCAACCGATCCAGATTAATATCAATAATGACTACATTTGCGCCCAGGCCCAGGGCCATCTGAGCGGCGTTGGTGCCCACAACACCTCCGCCAATGACGATCACATCAGCAGCACGTACGCCCGGAACCCCCCCCAGTAGCTTGCCTCGACCACCATTCATTCGCTCTAAGAAATGTGATCCAACCTGGATGGACATGCGCCCGGCCACCTCACTCATGGGTGTGAGTAACGGCAACTGGCCGTTTGCCAACTCGACGGTCTCGTAAGCGATCCCGGTGACACCACTATCGATCATTGAACGAGTAAGGTCCTGGTCGGCGGCAAGGTGCAGGTAGGTGAAGAGCACGAGGTCTTTGTGAAGAAAGGGGTATTCACTGTGTTGAGGCTCTTTAACTTTGACAACTAGTTCCGCCGACCAGGCATCGGCAGCAGTGGAGACGATTGTGGCCCCGGTCCGTTTGAACTCGTCATCATCAAAACCACTCCCATGACCTGATTTTGATTCTACTAATACGCTATGTCCGGCGTCGGTAAGCTGTTTGACACCACCAGGTGTCATGGCAATCCTGTATTCATTGTCTTTGGTTTCGTTTGGTACGCCAATGATCATCGTTGATCCTCCGATATGATAGACTAGGTTTCTAGGAGGCTGTCGGAGAAGTCGCTCTCAAGGCTTTTTGAACACGGATGAAGGCGGGTGCACACGAGTTTTCACGGTGGGCCCAAGAATTATCTTTTGTAAATCTGTGTCTTGATGACTTTTACGACAAGCTGCTAGAACAGGGAAATAGAGTTGTTGGCTGTTAATAAATAGCACAGTCTAACGTCTTTGTATAGCCGTAACAGAATCTGCATAAAACATCCCCATGACAGTGGATCCATCATGGGGGTGTTATGCTACTGGGGGAGTGTCCTGGCTAAAGGCAAGCGGTCACTCCGATAACGACAGCACCGACTTCTTTGGTGAGGGCATGAACAAGTAACTCATGTTTTCCGTTCAGCTTGTTGTCACTTTTTACGTTTATCGTCACCTTCCTTCCCATGGGAAAAAAAAGAGGTGATTGGCTGTCGACCTGGCTGGCGATGCGAAGCCTGCTGGCAGTGATGGTGACATCATCTGCAGCATGGGGTTCGCCATCTATTTCAACCGGTCCCAGCGAAACAATCGTCGTAGGCGCTACCCTATTTATGAGTTGAAACTCAAATCCTCCCTCAGTATTGAGAAGACTTCCGTCTACATAGAATCGTCTGAGTAAGGCTGCTGGGATTTCCAAGATATCAACCTCCATGTTGGTTTGGCTTCGTTACCAAATTAGATGTTGCGTCACTGCAAAATCTAACGTTCAGTCTAACAGCAGACCTCTGTTTTTGCAATAGCGCGACACGTCATGGTTTGTATTGCAAAGGTTTCAGAAGTAAATTGACAGCACCATACGGTCGAGCTAGAATACAGGCAGGTTGTAGCGAAGCAGTAGAATAGTCAAGCAATAGTTTCGATTCTTGATTCGCAGTTATGCAAGGAGTTCATGATGTTTAGCCAGAAATTGCAGCGAGCTATCAACGAACAAATCAATGCGGAATTGCACTCCGCTTATATCTACCTTTCGATGTCAGCTTATCTAGAAAGTCAGAACCTTCCAGGCTTTGCCCATTGGATGCGCCTACAAAACGACGAAGAGCAATTTCATGCTATGAAACTCTTCGATTTCATGGTGGATCGAGGGGGCGCCATCGAACTTAAAACGATTGCTGCCCCTCCTATTGAATTTGAATCGGCACTCGATGTATTCGAGCGGGCATTGGCACATGAGCAAAAGGTCACGGGCCTGATCAATGCCTTGTATGATGTGGCTATGGCAGAGGATGATTACCCCACCCAGGTACTGTTGCAATGGTACATCCAAGAACAAGTCGAAGAAGAAAAGAGTGCCGGAGATGCTGTCGATCAGTTGAACATGTTGGGTGATTTCGCGCCAGGCATTCTAATGATGGACAGAGAGATGGCTGCCCGGCAGGCTGGAGCCGAAGAAGTATAGCAATATCTCGACCCATCTACCATACAGGGGTGCATTCGACACTTGAATGCGCTCTATTCATGGTCAGAATATTATGTCTACAGTAAAAGTTCTCTTCGTCTGTTTGGGTAATATCTGTCGCTCCCCTACTGCACAAGGGGTGTTCGAACGCCTGGTTGAGATCGAGGGGCTCTCGGATCAGATATTGGTGGAGTCTGCGGGGACATCAGCCTACCATGTGGGTGATTCGCCAGATCGTCGAGCACAACGGGCGGCTAGAAAGCGGGGATTGGATCTGAGTCGTCAGCGCTCTCGCCAATGTTATCGCTCCGATTGCGACGAATTCGACTATGCCCTCGCCATGGATGGGTCGAATTTGCACAGCCTGCAACGCATGTGCCCGCATTCAAACGCCAAGCTGCAACTGTTTCTCAATTACGCGCCTAAACTCGGGCTGTATGATGTTCCCGACCCTTATTATGGTGGTTCCAACGGCTTCGAGAACGTGCTCGACATGATTCAAATTGCTGCCGAAGGTTTGCTTGAGCACATCAAGCAACACGATCTGGCAACCGAGTAGTTATGTCAACTTCTCAGTGAAGAGAGGCTTTTGTCTGTAGCGATGGGCGATTTGTGACAATGTACGAGTTTCCACACCGGATCGTTGTCATCACCGAAATCGTGGAATACACGGGTTTCATTGTGCGATCGGTGGTTAACCTGTCCTTCCCCGACTATGCGCAGCAGCAATGTGTAGGTGATAATCGCCGTTCGGCCATAAAGTTGGAGGCGAGGCTGTAACACTTCATGTTCGATGCGAGACCCGCTATCACCAGCCATCACCTGAGCATGCACAGCGAGTTCGCGCAAATGAAAGTCGATACCGTCGATTCTTTGTGGCGAGATATACCACTCGTAGAACGAGACATCGGATGCGGTTGTTCCTTTGTAGGTTTCTATGTCACCTTGCCAGATGCTCTGCAAGTTTTGGTCAAGTAGCTGAAGAAGTGTTTGGATAGTATCGGCAGATTGAGGTTGAGGCACGTCCGATTTGCTCTCCAGGCGAAATGAGCGATGTTGAATAGTTAGATTGTGAACAGGTCGGAGTGTAACCTCATAATCGAGGAACATCAACCAGGGTGGGACACTCCAGTCCACGGCATTGACTACGTCACCTCAGTCACGAATGCGAGTGTCTCTTTTACCAATCAACCCGACTGGGTCACTTTTGATTCTGTTTCGGGCAATTACCTGCTCACAAATTCCGTCGCGGAGAGCCTTATCCCGACACCCGAGCGGTCGTCGAGTCCGCCCCTGGCAA
>PIVW01000414.1 GCA_003353825.1 Chloroflexota bacterium | reverse complement strand
TGATCGTTTTCAAGGCATTCATCCCTATTTTTGTTCGATATTTGCCCTGTTGTGGGGTGAATTTGGTCACGAGTCTGCCACAAAGAGCTTTCTTCAATTTTGGCGAAGGTATTGAATAAGACAATGGAATTGTCTGGCTAAACGTACGAAGCGCCCTCAGGTGCTATGTGCAGATTCTAATAGGTCTTCTCATTTACGGCCAACATGTCAGGCTCCTATTTATAATTTCAGACATCTGCCTAACGCTGTACCTCTGTTCTGAGCTAGCAGTTTTTGCTTTTTACTTTTGCATTTTGGTTTATCTGCCGTCTTTTTACAACATCTCAAACTTCTTCCGCCATTATACCCCCATCCCCAGTATGTGCTAGGATTGGATAATATGTGAACGAGGTCACCGATTATGATGCTGCCAACCGGCCATGCCCAACGTCCTATTTGGGAACCCTATCTTAGCAATTATGACGAGGGTCTGGGTCTTGTCTACGAACGTTTTGTACTGAACGATTTTTTGGACGATCTGCGACGCCGCGCCCAGATACGCACCTGCCTGGAGGCTCCCATTTATGGTATGGCCGGTGTCACCGGCATCAATAGTGTACCCCTAGCGCAAGGCGGTTGTGATGTTACCCTGGTCGACGACACGCCAGATCGGATGGGCTCAATCCAGCGTATTTGGGATGAACTCAATCTGCCTACTAGCACGCTGGCGATCTCCCCCAACCAGTGGGGCGCCATCCCCCTGCCGGATCGGAGTTTCGACTTGACCTGGAACTGGGCGGCGCTTTGGTATCTACCCGATGCAGAAGCGCTTTTGCACGAACTGGCGCGTTTGAGCCGCCATCTGGTCTTTGTCGCTATGCCCAACAATCTACAGGTCGGCTACTGGATGCGCAAACTGATCATAGATCGCGAATTCTTCGCGACCGTCGACGAGCGCTGGGTGAATATCGGTCTGGTACGCAAGACTTTAGAGAAGGCCGGAGTGACCATCATCGCTTCAGGTGTGCTCGACGTCCCACCCTGGCCCGATACGGTCATGCCCGCCAATGAAGTGCTCAAACGCCTGGGGATCCGCAATAAAAAACTCGAGGATCAGTTTACGGGCGATAGTTGGAGTTGGAGCACGATGGCCTACTACCTTGGCGAACAACCCGATTTACGGGATCAAGTGATCAAATACGCCTGGTTGGATCAGGCGCGCCTGCCCTGGCAAGTAAAGGCGGTGTGGGCTCATCACAGGTGGCTGCTCGGCGAAGTAAGGACAGGGTAGTTTCACTCACCAGTGCATCACAATTGTGCAACATCATCAGCCCTATTTCGGAGACAAGCAATGACCACAGCCGTAACTTCATCTTACCTGCATGCATTCGACACATTCGTAATAGACAATCCTGCCTATGAGAAAACCGGCATCATCGATGATATCCGTGCGAGTGATTTCGCGCGCCTGGATGATCAAGGCCACACCTATCTGGATTACACCGGTGGCGGGCTTTATGCCGTCAGTCTTGTCGAACAGCATATCAATCTACTGAAGAGTAATATCTTTGGCAATCCCCATTCGCAAAATCCGGCGTCGTTGGTATCTACGGAGCTGGTGGAGAAAGCGCGCGACGATGTGCTGCGGTTTTTCAATGCCGATCCCGCTGAGTATCTCGTGATCTTCACCGCCAACGCCAGTGGGGCACTGAAACTACTCGGAGAAAGCTATCCCTTTGGCGTAGATAGCCACTTTTTGATTGTGGCGGACAATCATAATTCGGTGCATGGTATCCGTGAGTTCGCCCGCCGCAGGGAGTCTTGCGTCACCTACGTACCCCTTGATCCTGTATCGTTACGAACATATGATATCGAGCCCTATTTTGACCGATGCCGGGAGGCTGGAACCAAACTCTTCGCTTTCCTTGCCCAGTCCAATTTCTCCGGAGTTCAGCACCCCCTGGAATGGATTGAATTGGCACACAGCCATGGCTTTGACGTGATTTTAGATGCCGCCGCATTCGTGCCCACCAACCAACTTGATCTCGGCCAGATCAAACCCGATTTTGTGCCGGTCTCGTTTTACAAGATGTTCGGATATCCCACCGGTGTAGGGGCGTTGATAGCGAGAAAGGATGCGTTATCCAAATTGGAACGGCCGTGGTTTGCAGGTGGCACGGTGCAGATCGTCTCCACCAAGGCCGATTTACACATCATGGCAGATGAAAATGAGGCCTTCGAAGAGGGCACGGTCAATTACCTTAATTTGCCCGCTATCAGCCATGGCCTGGCTTATCTGCAGCAGGTTGGTATGGAGACGATCCACGATCGCGTAACCATGCTCACCGATTTTTTATTGGCGGAACTGGATAAGCTTCGGCACAGCAACGGTAAACCGCTGGTCGCGCTCTACGGTCCCAAGGATACCACCCTGCGGGGTGGCACGCTGGCGTTTAATCTTCTGGACCCGAGCACTGCGTTTTTCCCCTACCAGCAAGTGGAGGCCGACGCCAACACTGCTAACATCTCCATTCGCGCCGGCTGTTTTTGCAATCCCGGCGTCGGCGAATACAGTTTGACCCATGTGGCCGAAGATGTGCGCCGCTGTGTGGAAGAATCCACCCATGGCGATGCCTTTGATCTGGATGCATACCGCGATTGTATGGGTGATACAGAGACCGGAGCCGTGCGCGTCTCGCTTGGACTCGTCAGCAACTTCCTGGACGTGGCACGTCTGTTGGATTTCCTCTTGACCTTCGTCGATCAGGAAGCGGATGAGCGTTATGCGATGTTGGGGTGTTGATTTTTGAGGTGATGATAGGCGCCCTCACTGTTTAACACCTCACTAATTCTGCGACAAATCCGTGAGATGAGCGACAAGTGGTGACACGTACCGCCTCAATCGTGTCAATAAAAAAACGCCGCGATGTCTTAGGCCAAAAGTGTTTTGTACAGCAAAGAAGTTATGCTATAGTTATCCCATAATTCTCGCCTTCTACACCTTATCTACATTCGCCCACGAGATCATTATGGAGAGCACACACATTCTTGCAATCGGCGGTTATCCTCTACTGTGGTTTGGGATACAACATTTACTGGCAGACACCCCTATCGACACTGCGGGACCTGTGTCAGCAAAGGTCTATAACAAACAGCTGGTTGCAAGGCTGGGCATCGATATGTTGCTGTGGATCAGTGGTGATTCTGCGAGCAGGCAACGTTCATCACACTTTCAGGCAGCTATATGTGACTCTTCTGTACCCATTCTCTATCTTGGCGGCTGTGATGACGCGGAGTGGGTGAGCGGATTGATCGATGCAGGGTTATGTGGATACATGTTGTTGGACGAAACATCGGAGACACTGATAGGGGCGATACAAACGGTAGCCCGAGGGAAAAAATGGTTGAGCCCGCGTCTAGGCGCGAAAATGGCCCGCCAACTGCGCGCGGCGCGGGGGGGGGGAGGTTATATGCTTCACGCAACGGGAGCGAGATGTGTTACAGCTACTGGCAAAGGGTTGGACGAATGGGCAGATAGAAGGAGAGTTGGGCATCAGTACCAATACAGTGCGCTTTCATCTCAAAAATATCTATAGCAAACTTGAAGTTAATGGGCGGGGAAAGGCGATTATCAAAACGTTGAAGTTAGGTGTTGTATAGCCACGATGAACCGGCAGCTAGTAACTCGTTTTTTTGCGGCACAAAAGTTTAGGCGCCGTTGGTTTTTGTTTTTTCCTACCTCTTTCGGTAGGAAAAAACTACCTGAAGGGGTGTTGTAACGAATATCAGTCTTTGCTAAAATGGGATGTGGAGTTTTCTCCACGCTGACAGAAGCGAATCACACTCTGTTGTGCATGGCAATAACAATCTTTTTCTGGATTTGGTGCTCTTATCCATCGGAGGAGTTCGATGTTCATCAAAAATATGAATTACCTTGAGCGCACGAAGCGAACTACCCATCAGTTTAGGTCTCTCATGCGGATAGCCACGATCATTTTTGTCTTGTCTATCGCTGTGACCACTATCAGTAGCGACGACACCAGCGACGACACCACCCAGTTTGTCTTCCCTGGTTATGTTACGACAAAATTGGAGTTATTAAACCTCAATAATACGGAGGCTGCGACCGTTCGCATAACGGCTTTTGACGCAGTTGGCAACATCGGCGCCTGGACTTATAACGAGCCACAGTTCTATACGCCGGCCGTAATCCCCGGTAATGGTTCAATCAGAATAGATCCTGCGAGCGCTGGGCTCCCTGCAGGCAATTTTTCGGGAGCTATCGAATCAGATCAGCCACTAGCAGTTGTGACGGTTCACGAATGGACTGGAGGTAGCTGGGATGGGTATCAAGTTGGTCTTTCTACCGGCGAATCACCTTTTGATGGCAGTTTGCCGGGCAGCACCAAATTGTGCTTTCCCACCTTATTTACGACAGCGCTAACCAATGGAGGAGAGGTTCCATTTTCAGCGTTTTCAATTCAGAACACAGGCTCAGAAACAGCATATATCGACGTGGATCTATACCACCGTAATGGTAATAATAACTATAGTGAATATCCTGTAAGCATCAAGCCTGGCGCGAAAATAACCTATGACCTTCGAGAATTAGAAGCGGAGCTGGGCATGGATTGGAGTGGTTCGGCGGTTGTTACAGTACAAAACTCTCAAAAGATTAGTGGAATCGGAACGGCCTATTACGGTAACCGCACAGTTGTCTATAACGCCCCGCACTGCGGATTAGGGGATGGTGGATATCACTTAGCTGTTCCCAGCCACTATCGGTATTTTCCGAATGGGATTGGGAATGATGGAGCGATCTGGTCTGCGCTCAACATCATGAATGTTGAAGCAGAGGTGGCCACGGTTACACTTGCATACGAACCGCGCGACACAGGATCAGGAGGGAAGCCGTGGTACTTCTCTTGCACGGTCCAAGGCTATTCTACGCTAGGACTAAACACTCGCAGCGGCAGTGGCGGTCATTGTAACATCGCGAGTGCCCTTAATTACGGAGAAGTGCTAGGCGACGTTTGGGACGGCACGGTTGCTATCACATCAACCAAACGCATTGCAGCCACAGTGCTTACCCAATGGGAGCGAGCAAATGATGAGATAGAAGGGAGCATGTATCGTGCGGTGGATGTGGCGGAAGTTCAAAACTACAAAACTTACTTGATGCCGAATGTAAAAAAGATGTGGTGTGGCAATTGCGTTGATTATGGTCCC
>PIVW01000413.1 GCA_003353825.1 Chloroflexota bacterium | reverse complement strand
GTGGCACTGGGCATTCTTGAAAAGGGATTTTCTTTGGCGGAATTGTTCAAAATCCAAAAAATCTCACTGGCGCTGACTTGAATCTAATCAATCCCATTCAACGACCCCAGTGCCCATGCGGAATTACGTCCTGAATTGACGGTAGATTTCCGTACGTTATTGAATTCTCAGACTTAAGAATGCTCGATTCTTATAGCAAGTTGTCTTTGCTCTTGAGCAATATAATCCATAATCTCCGCCACTGCGTTTTCTGTGAGCAGATCAAGCCCGTAATGACTGGCTAGATAAGCCAGAGCGAAAGCTATATGAGGATTATCTAGCACTTTAGGGTTGTAACTCGTTGTAGCCACATAGGTTGATAATGCCGCCTCTTTGGCTTTCGTTTCAAGTCTTTTTGTCTTTGGCAAGCCCCTGAGTTTCAAACAGATGAGTGGCGCCAGTTGGAACAGATCCTTCTCACTGGCCTTATGTCCCATTAATTTGGTAAATGGTAATGTCTCTAAAGCATCATTGTATCCCACAGCAATTTCTGTCAACCAGTTTTGCATGGTATTAGGAACCGGATTCTTGGGTTTCATAGTTTGTTACCCCTTTTCGATAACTCGTGAATGGCAGGGCGACCTTAAGATCTACATCGCCCAAAAGCGCTCCCACGTCTCTTGCGCTAGCTCGCGGCTGCGGGCATTGATGCGCTCCACATCCAGATGCAAGATCTCGCCGCTACGCATGAGCACGCGCCCGCCGGCAATGGTTGTATCGACCTTGCGTCCATCGAACCCGAACATGATATGCCAGGGGAAGTTATCGATACTCAGTGGTGTGGGCGGGTCATAATCGAGCAGGATGATATCGGCGGCGGCCCCGGCTTGCAGACGCCCCAATGGCCGCTTGAAAAACTGTTGGGCGAGTGCAGCATTGGCGCCATTGGCCACTGCCAGCAATTGGTCGGCCGCTAAAACACGGGGGTCGTTGCGCGCCGATTTATGCAATAGATAGGCCACGCGCATCTCTTCGAACATGTCATTAGAAAACCCGTCATTTCCCAACACCAGTTTGACCCCGCCACGTAGCATAGTAGGCACATCCACAACCCCCACGGCGTTGTTCATATTGGAGCGGGGTTGGTGGCTAATCCAGGTTCCGGTATCACGCAGCACGGCCATCTCCCAGGTATCGATGTCGATGGCATGGCCGACGATGGTGCGTGGCCCCAGGATGCCCCGATCGGCCAGACGATCTATCGTGCGCATATCATAGGTCGCCAGCGAATGCTCGCGGTCGGCAGTACCTTCAGCGGCGTGAATATGAAAACCAACGTCGCCCAAGCCCTCGGCCTCGCCCACACATTGTGCCAGTGTTTCATCGCTGAGGGTGAGGGCCGCGTGCATACCAAAGGTGCCCGCCAATTGGGGGCTACGCTCCCTGCGCGTCTTCTCGATAAAACGGACGTTTTCGCGAATGCTTGCCGCTGTCACTTCCGGGCCATCGCGGTCGCTCACTTCATAGCACAGGCAGGCGCTCAAACCGGATTCCATGACTGCCTCGGCGATCACATCCAAGGAACCATCGATAAAGGTATTGCTGGCATGATGATCGATGAGCGTGGTGGTGCCGTATCGAATGGCATCGACAAGGGGCCCACAGGCCGAATAGCGCACGCCTTCCGAGTCCAAAGCTCGATCCAGTGGCCACCATAGTCGCTCCAGGATCTCTGGGAAATCTCTCATGGCGGGGCCGGGAATATACATGCCCCGGGCGAAGGCGCCATAAAAATGGGTATGCGCGCAGATCATGCCAGGCATCACCAACATACCTTGCGCGTCCAGTCGCTCGACCTCGGGGAACTGTTCCTCCAACGCTGTACTGGTTCCGACCGCGGCAATGGTATCGCCGTCAATTAGCACCGCGCCACTTTCAATCATTTGCGGATCGTCACCAAACGTAATAACTCTGCCATTGGTAATCAGCATCGTATTTTCTCCGGAATAGTTTTTGAAGGTTTGTTGGGAAATTGTGAAGTCAGCAGCGGTAGACGATTAACGTTGGACGATGGCCAAACGTTTCAGAGCGATAGGCGGCATCGTTTATAGTCTGTTGTCCAGCGTCATCCGAGAACGAAACTCATGTTTGTAAAGTAGCTTCAGTCGAGGTGGCAATACAATGGTTACTCCACGGCGCCGAAATCGGCGATGAAATAGTACCAGCCCCAAGGATCTCGGGCAATGCCGATGCCGATCTCGCGATAGTATGGGTGCAACAGGTTGCGGCGGTGGGGGTCGGCGCCGGGAGGTTCATCGTACCACCAGGTGAATACCTGTATAGGATTACTGCCAAAGGCCCAATTTTCTCCGGCCCAGCGAGGTTCATAAGCCACCCGCGATAAGCGCTGGCGCAGGTCGGAGCCATCGGATCCCGCATGGCTACATTCTTCATGTTTGGCGCAATCGCCGGCATGTGCCTGTGCGGCTCGTGCCAATGTTTCTGACCATGCCAAGGGTTGGAGTCCATGAGCAATGCGCCGCTCATTGATCAAGTCGAGAATAAAACCTTGCCAGTCAGCCGCTCGCTCGGGATAATAAACGGGGGGCGGGGTGAAGGGAACCGGCGTGGGGGTCAATGTCGGGGTGAGCGTTGGCGTAAGTGTCGGCGTGGGAGTTCGGGTCAGGGGTGTCGGAGTGGCTGAAGGCGTGAGAGGGATCTCAAGTACCATGCCGACCCTTAAGCGATTGGGATTGATTTCGCCATTTGCAGCCACAATATCCTCAATGGTGATGCCATTCAGGGCGGCAATAAGCCATAGGGAATCGCCCGATTCAACAGTGTGTAACACGCGCACATCAGGCGTTGGCGTGAGTGTGGGTGTTACCGAGGGTGATGGGGTGGCCGGCGTAGGTATGGTTGGGGTGACCGTAGCGGTGGGGGTGACCGTGGCGGTGGGTTCGATGGGGATGATCAATTCATCACCACCCTTCAAGCTGGCCGGATCATAAATGCGATTGGCCCTCAACAGATCGTTGAGTTTCACACCATGCTGGTTGGCGATGCTCCAAGGCGAGTCTCCCCGTGTGACAATATGGCGAGGGCGCGTATCTGGTGTGGGGGTGGGATAGGGTGTAGGTGAGGGCGGAATCGGCGTGGGCGTAGCGGTACCTCGACTGTCCTCGAGAATTGTCAGGCGCAGTACACGTTTCCCGGTTTCTTCCGATTCTGCGATCTCAACAGGCATACTACAAGCAGCGAGCAACCCTATTGTCAGAATCAGCAAAATGGTGTGGCGAAGCGTCAAGGCCTGTTATCCTCCCACCATCGTGGGGTAGAGTGCGGACAAAAAAGTGGGGGCGCTATCTGTCTCTGGTGTCACTATAAGATATAAGGTCGCTTCAGGTTGAGAATATGAGATCAAGTTACCGGCCAGTCATTGTTTGAAAGATAACAGCAATCATAGCATAATCATAACTGCTCGCACTAGCATCCGTATCACCCCTTCATCAGGTTAACTTGCTATCTCAACTATTTGCGATACATTATCAGCATACCGTTCTCCTAGCAATTCCGGGGGGCGGTGGTAGAATAGGGTTTAGTCGTCAGCAATAAGAAAGATGGCATCGCTGGTTGTTTTCACCAAACACAAGGTTTCTTATGATTCACGAATTCGCTCAGAACCTGCGGAATCAGATTGGGCAGGTTGTCATCGGCAAACAGGCTATCTCCGATCTTGCCTTGATTGCACTACTCTGCGAAGGTCATATCCTCTTTGAAGATGTGCCGGGCATAGGTAAGACGACCCTGGCAAGGGCTCTCGCTCGCTCGCTGGGATGCTCCTTCTCGCGTATTCAGTTCACACCCGACCTGCTTCCTTCGGATGTGACCGGGATATCCTGGTACAACCAGAAAACCCAGGAATTCGAATTTCGCCCCGGCCCTATCATGGGACAGATCGTGTTGGCCGATGAAATCAATCGCGCCACACCGCGTACCCAGTCCTCTCTACTCGAGGCCATGCAGGAGCAGCAGATCACGGTCGATCGCGACACATACGCGCTGCCTCGTCCCTTTATGGTGTTGGCAACACAGAATCCCATCGAATTGGAGGGAACTTTTCCCCTACCTGAGGCTCAACTCGACCGGTTTCTGATAAAAACCGCGCTGGGCTATCCCAACGAGCCTGAAGAGAACGATATCCTGGAACGTTACTCGCGTCGAGATCCAATGTTCGAGCTGGGGGCTGTGACAGACGCTGAGCAAATCGTGGCCATGCAAGCCGCAGTCAGGGAGGTGCGTGTGCAAGCCTCGGTACGAGAATATCTGGTTCGTGTGGTACGGGCCACGCGAGATCACCCTGCTGTCGACCTGGGTGTGAGCCCGCGCGGCAGCCTGGCGCTCTACCGCACCTGCCAGGCGCGGGCAGCTATCGAGGGAAGAGACTTTGTCTTACCCGATGATGTTCAAGCCATGACACCTTACGTACTCACGCATCGCATCCATATCAGCCCGCAAACCCGCCTACGCGGCCGCACCCCCGGTGAGGTGGTGGCGGAAGTAGTCGGTGATGTGGAGGTGCCGGTATTTCAGTAGTTCTAGGCTGTATGTGGCAGTTAGCCATTAGTGACTCGTCTTCACCTGGGGCACAAGGTGACAAAGTGCGACCGCCTGTACTCAGTTCGAATCCGAGAATAAGCAACCCTCCGACCAAACGACCACGCGACTAACCGACCACGCGACCAAACGACCACGCGACCACCTAATGTCCGATGAAATGCGCCGCATCCGCCGAAAGATGCGAGGCCCCAACGCTCAAGAAGCACGAGCTTCGATGCAGCGTGATAGTCAAGAGCATGCTGCTACTAGCGGAGTACATCGTCGCGGGCGCGTAGCGAGTTATTTCGGGTTCGGCACTCGCAAAATAGACCTTCAGATAAAAGAGCAATTCAGCGATGCCTGGATGGCGATGGCGATGCTCCTCACACTCGTGGGATTGCTTTTCAAGCTCAGTGCCTTGCTCACCATCGCCGCTCTCCTGCTGACTATTGTCGCCGTTAGCTGGCTGTGGAATCGCTTCGCCGTTTTTGGTCTGGACTTCGACCGCCGTTTTTCGGAGACGCGCGCGTTTGTAGGCGAAACCGTGACACTGGAACTGGTCGTTGCCAATCGTAAGTTCCTGCCGTTGAGTTGGCTGCGAGTGATAGATGCCCTTCCTGCCGACCTGCCCATCGAAGGGCTCGAGATCAGCAAACGTGCAG
>PIVW01000412.1 GCA_003353825.1 Chloroflexota bacterium | reverse complement strand
AAGCAGTCTCCTTGTGTGTGTTTGGTTTTGTAATAAATGTCCAAATCTTACACGAGGTGCTGCTTTTCTTCCTCATTCAATTGTTAACGTGCTTTCTTCTTCTACTGAACCATGCCGAATCTTCGCTATGGCGGTGAACCAATGCGCCTGGCGCGGCGGAAGCCCATCTACAAACGCCGCCCTCTGGTCGTGATCTGCGACGTCAGCGGATCGATGGAACGCTACAGTCGCGTACTTCTCCATTTTATTTACACGATGAGCCATGGTCTAGATCAGATCGAAGCTTTCGTGTTCGGAACCCGGCTCACCCGTATCACCCAGCAATTACGCAAACGCTCGGTCGATCAGGCTATGGATGAAGTCGTTGCACAGGCGCACGACATGGGTGGAGGAACACAGATCGGCGCCTCTTTGAAAACATTTAACTATCATTGGGGCCGGCGTGTGCTGGGCCAGGGCGCTATTGTGTTATTGATCAGCGATGGTTGGGATCGTGGTGAACCAGATGAAGTTCGGCGCCAGATGGAACGTTTGCAGCTCAACGCACGTCGTCTGATCTGGCTCAACCCCTTGCTCGGATCCTCCACCTACGAACCTCTCACCCGAGGAATGCAGGCAGCATTGCCTTTCGTCGACGATTTCTTACCGGTTCATAATTTACATAGCCTGGAGCAATTGGGAACACTTCTCTTCCGCATCTGACAAAACAATCCACTATGATCGACCACCTAAAAAAGCGGCAACTCATTATCGAACAACATCGATCAAGCCTGGTAGCGCAACCATGAATCGCAGAGGTTTCCTTAAACTCGGCGCAGCGTCTCTGGCTGCAGGGCTGGTAGGCGGTGTAGGCTACGCGGCTTTTAACAATGTATCACAAGACCTCACGGTCGAGCGCGTCACCGTTCCCATCCACAGCCTGCCCGAGGCTTTGGAGGGATTTACCATTGCCCAACTCAGCGATATTCATCTCCGACCACTTACCAAGCCCCTCCTGGTGCAACGGGCCGTGGCGCTGACCAACAGCCTTAAGCCTGATCTGGTGGTGCTCACCGGTGATTTCGTCTGGCGCGAGGTTGAGAGCATTTTCGAACTGGCTCCAATCATTGCTGAACTCAACGCCCGTTTTGGTGTCTACGGCATCTACGGTAACCACGAGCTGTGGACAGATGTGGAGGTGATCCAGGCCGGGATGAAGCAGGCCGGTATTCCCCTCCTGGTCAACCAGGGCGCGACCTTGCATGTGAACGGCGCAGCGCTGCATCTAGCCGGACTTGACGATGGTTGGAGTGGGAATCCAGATCTGGGGGCGGCGATGGAAAACGCCCCTGCTGGCGCTACCACCATCCTGCTATTGCACGAGCCTGATCTGGCCGACACTTATTCACTCGACCCTCGTTTAGCGCTGCAGTTAGCGGGGCACAGCCACGGTGGACAGATCCGGCTACCCGGCATCGGCGCCCTGGTCCTGCCCTATCTTGCCCAGAAGTATGACTTGGGCTTGTATCGCGTCGGAGAGATGTGGCTTTACACCAACCGCGGCATCGGCGTTACCAACGAACCGATCCGTCTCAATTGCCCGCCCGAAATCACCCTGTTGACGCTGACAAAGCTCTGAGCATCATTCTAATCCGTCACCGATCTTCAATCTTAAATTCTCTAATCCCACCGCACCCTCATGCGAAACCTATTTACTGACATTAACCACTGGCAAGCCCAAGGTAAATCTGTAGCTCTGGCCACCGTCGTCAAGGTCTATGGCTCTGCACCACGCCCGTTAGGCGCCAAGATGGCTGTTTCTTCCAGCGGTGATATGGTGGGATCGGTGAGCGGCGGCTGCGTGGAAAGTGCTGTTTTGCAACAAGCTCTCGAAGTCATTGACCATGGCCGGCCGCAGCTGATCGAATTCGGAATTGCCGACGAATTGGCTCAGGGGATCGGCTTGGCCTGTGGCGGCAATATCGAGGTATTCATCGAACCAGTGGCTTTCGATAACCAGTTCGAACAGCTTAAAAACAGTCTGATGACGGAGCAATTGGTTGCCGTAGCGACCCTGCTGGCAGGATCAGATCCGGGCGCCAAACTGCTGGTCTGGCCGGATGAACGCACTCTGGGGGATTTCAGTTTAGATGGGTTGAGCCAAGAGGTGCGAGATCACGCGCTTGGCCTTCTGACACAGCAGAAAACAGAACGACGATCGTTTATGCAAGGAGATGAAGAGCAAGATATGTTTTTCGAAGTTTATGTGCCACGGCCACGCTTGTTCATTATCGGCGCCGTGCATATCGCCATCCCTCTGGTCACATTCGCCAAGGCCATGGGTTTTCACACGACTGTTGTCGATGCCCGCAGCGCCTTCGCTACACCCGAACGCTTTGCCCACGCCGACCAATTGATACTCGAATGGCCTGAGGACGCCTTGAACAGGCTGCCGCTCGACGAGGCCTCCTACATTGCCGTACTCAGCCACGACGACAAGCTGGATGTTCCGGCCTTGCGCGTGGCCCTGGATAGCCCCGCCCGCTATATCGGGGCGCTAGGTTCTCGTAAAACTATGGCGAAACGGGCGCAAAAACTGCGCGTAGATGGCATCAGCGATGGGCAACTGGCCCGTATCTACAATCCTATTGGCCTGGACCTGGGAGGACGGCGTCCTGAGGAGATTGCCCTTGCCATCATGGGCGAAATCGTCTCGGTGCGAAACAGGAAAACTTGACAGCAGTGTCAGGATATCTGACACTGCCAATAGCCGAGTTGAATAAAAAAACTCATCCGGTTTAAGACTTATGGAATTACGCGCTTATTTAGATGTGCTCCGCCGCCGATGGTGGGCGCCAGCCATACTCATGGTACTCACCCTACTATTTTCGCTGATCACACAGAAACCCTGGCAACCCCGCCCCCCGGCCTACGTGTTGGGGATGTCCTTCTCTGTCGGTGTGCAACCGCAAGAGATAGAGGATGTTTATAATTACGACGGCTACTACACAGCTTTGTCATCGGAATATCTGATCGACGACTTCAGCGAAATCGTTAAGGGATCGGAATTTGCCGGAGCGGTTTCAGAACGTCTGGTTGGCGATGGCATCGTGCTTCCGCCGGGCGTGATCCAGGGGAGTGCGCAAACGGGTACCCTGCACCGCATCCTACAGGTGACGGTTCACAGTGGCGATCCCGAGCAGTTACCCTTGATCGCCGATGCAGTGGAAACAACGTTGATCGAGGATGCAGACCTGTTTATGCCCAGGTTGTTGGCAGATCAAGGGGTCGTGTACCTGGTGCATCGTGGGGTGGTGGCAGCGGTGGGGCCGGGGTTGCGCCAACGGTTGGACTTGCCCTTGCGCTTGACCTTAGCGCTCATTGCCGGGATTGGGCTCGCTTTCCTGCTAGAGTATCTGGACAACCGCATTCGCACGTCAGCACAACTGGAGGCGTTGGGAGTTTCGGTGCTGGCTGAGATTCCAAAAGAGTGATCAAAATATTGGATGCGTCCTAAATGAGTTTGAGAGATAACGTGCCACCTGGGCTCGACCTGGGTTTTCGTCAACGTAACTCCCCATTTCGGAAATTCAGAAGACCTGAACCGGCTTCCAAATGTGTGAGTGTGGCTAGGTAATATTGCCCTTATAATTCAAAAAGGACACATCCAAAGCATATGCAGGGAGGGATTGGAGATTGCGTTCCAGCAATATCGGCTAGTGCTGTGGAAGATGATATCGTGTCAATTTATCGCATTATCGCCGGCAACCAAAGAGCTTTGTTCAGTTCTGGATATTCATAGGCGCCCAAATCGACGGCAGCGCCGACAACGCGGAGAAAGCCCTGTAAATCGTAGGGAATTGGTTCTGCAGTGTCTCCATCGTCGTCGAGATCTGAAGAATCAGATGGCAGCGATGCGTTATTGCCGGCGTCAATGGCCGCCGAATCAGCTTGCAGGCGTAGATCTCCGTAGTCGTTATCTTCCAGCGTGCTCCAGTCGCCGTCTCCAGAGTTAGGCGGGCGAACAAAGCGCGGATCGGTATCGAGTATGGCTCCGGCACAGGTGACGTTGGTATTCACCGGACAACCACCTTGCACCAGGCTGTCGGAAATCGTTATGTGACTATCATGAGAAGCGTACAGAAGAGGTTTGACATTGTCCCAGAAAATACTGTTGCTAATGAATGGGCTGCTATCGTCGTCTACATACATGCCGCCGCCGTCATGATCTGTCGAATTTGCCGTGAAGGTGACGTTGTTGAGGGTTGGATTGCTATCGTAGTTGTACATGCCGCCGCCGCCATAATGTGCCGAATTAGCCGTGAAGGTGACGTTGCTGAGGGTTGGATCGCTATCGACGTTGTACATGCCGCCGCCGAAATTTTGTTCCCTTGATTCGCCCGTTGCCGCTCCGGCGGTAATAAAGAAACCATCCAATATCGTCGTTTTGCCAACACCTTCTGCCAGGAGCACATGATAGGCGTTTTCGCCCACGAGATTGGCTGTGGTGGTGAGGACTCCTTGCTCATCTACCAAGTCATTGCCGTCGATATCGCCGCTGAGTATGGTTGGATAGGTCTGCCAATCTCGTAGAGAGAGATCCTCTTCCTGACCAGGTGTGCCGGCGAAACCGCCGTATATGGTCACACCATCAACGAGATTGAATGTGGCGCTGCGAGGGTCATCTTCCTCTGTGCGTTGGCTGGGTGTGTACACACCCTCGGCCACCCAGATTTGGTCACCGGCCTGGGCTATATCAAGAGCCGATTGCAGGCTGGTGAAGGCGTCGGTCCAGGAGGAGCCATCGTTGGACCCTGCGGTTTTTGCAGCATCGACGTAGTAGATCGTGCTCTGGTCTGGGGTTGTGAGAGGAGCGGTCTGAGCACTGACATCTGAGAGAAACAAAGAGGCCGTGAACAGTACCAGCGCTATGAACGCAACTATGTGCGCAAGCCAATGAGTAAATCGATGGGTGTCAGGGATTCTGAGTTTTGCAGACATAATTCGGCTCCGTGAGTGGGTGTAGTTGGGTAGCGGTTTCTTGACAGGGATGGTTGAGTGAAACCGAGATGGCAGGGTAGACGAACTGCACATCAGTAGCAGCTGAAAGAGAAAAGCATATGCAGAAAAGGATTGGAGGTAACTACAAGGGTAGGACTGCACTTCAACTGGGAGTAGGACACCATCGTTGAATGAGGCGTAAAGCCTCTAGCGATGGCCGCCCTCGTTGCTTGTGGGGCCGCCACTGCGGCGGAGGAACTTTGAA
>PIVW01001029.1 GCA_003353825.1 Chloroflexota bacterium | reverse complement strand
TGCTATTCCTGACGTTGTACATGCCGCCGCCGTATTTGCCTGCCGAGTTAGCCGTGAAGGTGACGTTTGTGAGGGTTGGACTGCTATAGTAGTTATACATGCCGCCGCCGCTATAGTCTGCCGAATTAGCCGTGAAGGTGACGTTTGTGAGGGTTGGATTGCTATTATTGTCGTTGTACATGCCGCCGCCGGTTCTTTGTTCATATGACTCGCCCGTTGCCGCCCCGGCAGTGATGAAGAATCCATCCAATATCGTCGTTTCGCCAACACCATTTGCCTTGAGCACATGATAGGCGTTTTCACCCACGAGATCAGCTTTGGTGGTGAGCACCCCGCGCTCATCCACCATGTCATTGCCGTCGATATCGCCGCTGAGTACGGTGGGATAGGCCTGCCAATCTCCTAGAGAGAGATCCCCTTCCTGACCAGGTGTGCCGGCGAAACCGCCGTATAGAGCGACACCATTCACTAGTTTAAATGTGGCGCTGCGTGGGTCCTGCTCTTCTGTGCGTTGGCTGGGTGTGTACACACCCTGGGCCACCCAGATCTGGTCGCCGGCCTGGGCTATGTCCAGCGCCGATTGCAGGCTGGTGAAGGCATCGGTCCAGGAGGAGCCGTCATTGGCCCCTGCCGACTTACCGGCGTCCACATAGTGGATCGTGCTCGAGCTTTGTGCAGAACTCGACCATGCGCCCGAGCCGAGCAGTAGGATGACAGACAACAGGGAAAGAATGCAGATGGTAATGCACAGTCGTACATAGCGCCGCAAATTCAGGGCAGTGTTTGGAGAATCCATAGTCGATATCCTCTTGTTGGGCAAATTGTTGGGTAAAGGAGGCAGGTGAACAAAGGTATGTCTGATATCCAGTTGGGTCTCTGAGGCGAACGTCAACTCTAATCAGGTTAGCAGATCAGTGTTAAAATCACATGAATACCAGGCTTGAAAAGCCTTACAGACTGTTAATGCTGAGAACTCTGGAAAACTTTTTCGAACTATTTTTTACCCCCGTTTACACAGGTGCGAACGAGCAAAACCCCCCTGTATATAGGGGGGCGAACAGCCGTTTTAGACTTTTCCAGAGTTCTCAGGTTAATGATAATCTAAATCACGCCCACCCGAGCGACTATCCGTTACCATGGTACCTTATCAATGAACTTCTTGCATGCTGTACAAGGATATGGCCCAAAAGTGATGACTTCACCCAATATAAAATACCGACCAGTTCATATTCTGCTGCTCAGGTGGCTACTTTTGTTTGCGTCCGTGCGAAACAACGAAAATGAAGAATTCCAGT
>PIVW01001028.1 GCA_003353825.1 Chloroflexota bacterium | reverse complement strand
GTCGGGATTGTCGGCATATTCGCGCCCATGAATTTTGGGTTCGTGACCTGCGATCCGCCTAGCAAGGCAGTGATCTTGTTGATAGGATCATTGCTAATCGCAAATTTCTCCTGCAGGGCGTTGTTCCGTGCCTGGTTTTTTGCATTGATGCGTGTGATATCGGCATTGGTTTCCTGAACAGCCGCCTGGTTGTCGAATGCGCTACCCCTCATGGTGTTATCATACATGGACTGACGGGAGTTATTGCCGAACGCAGCATGTTGGGCTTCTAAACCTGTCAATCTGCTTTGTTCCTGCCCGCCAGCAAGGATAGCCCCCAAACGGGCATCGTTCAGGCCGCGACTGTGATCTTCCATAGCCGCCTTATAGGCTTCAGACCCCATGCGGATACCTTGGGACGCCAATCGGCTTTCGAGTTTCGCCAAATCTCTTTCCTGGCCGGGCTGCATCCGTGCCAACATGGCCTCTTCGACGCGACGCCGATCTTCAGAAAAGTCCGTATTGTAACTTGTCTGAAGCTGCGGCCCATCTCCGGCCCTGCTAAGATTAACTTGCCGGATCGTGCTGGCATCACCCCGGGCAGGCAAATCACTCATATCTAGACCTTGTTCTAGCAGGTCTGAAATCCGCGCGGATTGATCTTTGCCCAAAGTTGCAAGGTTCAATTTGGCGGCGTCATGCTGGGTCTTAATTGCTTGTTGTTCAGGCGACAGCGTTGTTGTGCGCGTCCAAGTTGGCACTGTATATTGTTGACCAGTATAGCTATCTGTCCATGTGTGTTGACCGGTCTTATCAAGCCGGGTTGAACCATCAGGGCCGTATTCATTGATATTGCCCATATATGAATTCGCAATGGAGGTATTCACATTGGCACCGGTCTGTGCTGCCGACGTCTCTCTGGGCGGGGTTGGATCAGGTGCTTTTTTACCCATTAGTGCATCCCTTCATGAAAGCCGTTATGCCGCCAAACATCGTCACCGAGAATATAGAGCGTTTCGGCTTCTTGGCGCCCGCGCAACCGCGGGATGGTGTGTGCATCAAAACCGTAAGCTGTCAACATTCGCTGCAAACGTTTGTCGGCAGGATCAACACGCATGACTACGGCTTGGCAGCCGATCTGGTTGAATGGAAAATCGAACATTTCCCAAAGGATTTGCCGTGTCAGCCAACGCGGGGTTGTTGCAGCCCCAGATAGCTGGATGACACCTGCATCCTTATCGTACTCGTAATAAATAATCCCGGCGACCAGTGTCTGGTCGTCGAATACACCGAGCGTAGTACAGTCGCGAAACTTGC
>PIVW01000411.1 GCA_003353825.1 Chloroflexota bacterium | reverse complement strand
CGGCACAGTTACTAACGAACGGCAATTGATGTCGCCCTACTGCATATGGGCGTCAATAACTGGTACCCACAAGATATAGTGCCTGATGGTCTAGAGAAATGTGCCATTGTCAAACTAGATAAGCCACAATGAGCCTGGTAGTTGCAAGCAGCGATTCGACATGTGTGCGCTCATAATTGTGAGAAGCGTCGACACCTGGACCGATTAAGGCGACGCGTACATCGCCACCAGCCCGCCAATAGGCCTCGGCGTCCGAACCGTAGTAGGGATAGATATCGACTTTGTGAGGGATATCGAATGTCTGGGCGAGTGAACGAAGCTGGTTGGTTAGATCAGTGTGGTAGGGCCCATCAGAATCTTTTGCACAGATGGTGACGTGGAACTCATCCGATGTTTGGCCTTCGCCCACGGCCGCCATATCCACCGCCACAAGATCGAACAAGTCTGTTGGAAATCCGGTAGCTGCACCATGTCCCACTTCTTCATAATTGCTGATATGCAGCGTTGTGCGTTGCGCTGGCTTGATTTCCTCTCGCTGCATCGCCTGCACAGCTGCCAGCACACAGGCGATGCCTGCCTTGTCATCTAGATGCCGGGATCGTATAAAACCACTTTCGCTCATTTCCTGGCGCGGGTCGAAGGCGACGAAATCGCCTACTTCGATACCAAAGGCTCGTGTTTCTTCCGCCGCCGAGGTGCATTCATCCAGCCGCACCTCCATCGCCTTCGCATCCCTCTCTGTCGTGCGAACAGCTGTACCATGCACATGACCAGATGATTTGACCAGAAGCAGGCTGCCCCGGATCACTCGACCTGCGTTTGTGAACACCGAACACCCTTCTCCCTCTACCGTATTCCAGGCGTAATCACCCAGTGCACTTAGTTTCAAACGCCCGCAGCTTTTGATCTCTTTGACCATCGCACCCAGCGTGTCGGCATGGGCAGTGAGGGCTCTTGGCGCATTCTCGTTGACACCGGCCCACTCAGCAGTGAGGACACCCTTTGGGGTGCGACGGGGCGAGAGACCCAGATCGAGCATCGCCTGTTCGCAATAAGCGATGGCCGCTTCGGCTCGACCGGTAGGGCTGGGGATATTCAGGAGATCGGCGAGGGTTTTGAGTAAATAATCGCTATCGATTACGGGGTTGGACATTTTTGGCTCACTAGGCGCTTACAGCGCCGACATCGGCAAAAAGTTGTCGATGTGTGTTGCAAGTGACAAGTTCAACCTTGTCTGTAACTGAACTCGCACCTGCGACCTGCGACCTGCGACCTGCGACCTGCGACCTGCGACCTGCGACCTGCCCCAACCGCCAGATAGACACATGAGTCCTTGTGCACCTATCTGGTGGTTTTTTATTGTTTGGTAGTGGAGCTTTATGTTTAGGATCGGTGAGAACAGAGCGCTCTATGTTCCTGTGCTAATGCTGCAAGATCTGGGAAAGGAAGAGCTTGGTACGATCTTCTTGCGGGTGTTCGAAGATCTGGCTGGGTGGGCCACTCTCGACAATAGTGCCTTCGTCGAAGAAGAACATGCGGTTGGCTACTGCGCGGGCAAAGCCCATCTCATGGGTGACCACGAGCATGGTCATACCACTTTCCGCCAATCCGACCATAACATCCAGCACCTCCTTGATCATTTCGGGATCCAGAGCGGAGGTGGGTTCGTCGAAGAGCATGATCTTCGGTTGCATGGCCAGGGCCCGGGCAATGGCCACACGTTGCTGTTGGCCGCCCGAAAGTTGGCCGGGATACTTGCTCGCCTGTTCGGGGATACCAACGCGTTCGAGCAATTGCATGGCAACCTCTTCCGCTTTGGACTTTTTCCACTTGCGCACCTGGATCGGCCCCAGTGTCACGTTCTGCAACACAGTCAGGTGCGGGAACAGATTGAATTGTTGAAACACCATACCCACTTCACGCCGGATCGCGGCGATGTTACGTACATCGTGGCTCAATTCGATGCCATCGACGATAATGGTGCCCTGTTGGTGCTCTTCCAGACGGTTGATGGTGCGGATAAAGGTCGATTTTCCCGAACCAGAAGGCCCGAAGATGACGATGACCTCTCCTTTGCCCACTTCCATGTCTATGCCGCGCAGGGCGTGAAATTGGCCAAACCATTTATGAACATCTTGGGCAATGATGATAGGTTCACTCATATCAAACTCCGTAATCTAACTGACTTGTGACTATGTTCGGTGATACATTTCATAATCGTTATACCAGCGTTGTGTATACCTGTCTAGCTTTAGCGTTCGCCAACACCCAGAGAGGTCTCGAGCCGTCGGCTACCATAGGACATCGAATAGCTGAACACCCAGTAGACCATGGTGATGAAGATATAGACTTCGAGCTGGCGTCCGATATAGGCGGGATTAGCCAGCACGCCGCGGGCGATACCCAACAGGTCGAGCAAGCCCACCAACGCCACCAGGGACGTATCCTTGAACAGACCGATGAACTGACCCACCAGCACCGGAATCACGGTGCGTAGCGCCTGTGGCAGGATGATGCGCCTCATCTTCTGGTAACCACTCAGGGCAATAGCGTCGGCTGCCTCGTATTGGCCTCTGGGGATAGACTGCAAGCCGCCGCGCACATTTTCAGCGAGATAGGCGGCGGCAAACAAAATGATAGCCACCGCTGCGCGAATCACACGATCCACCGTCATGCCAGAAGGCAGGAAGAAAGGCAGCATCACCTGGCCCATGAAGAGCAGTGTGATGAGGGGCACGCCGCGGATGAATTCGATGTAGATCACACAAAGGGTTTTGACAGCCCGCATTTCCGATTGGCGGCCGAGCGCAAGTAGCACGCCGAGGGGAAATGACAAGACGATACCTACGACGGCCAATAACAGCGAGAGTAGGAGACCGCCCCACAAATTCGATGGAACAAGGCTGAGGAAACCTTCTTCTCCAAATCCCCGTACGATCAGGATGACCAATGGGAAATAGAGTAAAACGAATGTGGTCACTACGCGCTGAAATCGCCTGGGATTTGATCTTCCCAGGAAATAGAAGATCAGGCCCACTACATCGAGCAGGGCGACTAATAGTGCGCCGGTGGTGGCTCCCAAGCTCAGGGCAGCGAGTGCCAGAAATACCGGGACCGCCAGAAGGATCACGGCAGTAAAATTGCGTCCCTGTACGAAGACACCCCATATCAAGCCGGTAAGAGCGGCGAGCAGGTAGACGCATAACCACAAACGCCAAACTTGATCGATAGGGTACTGGCCCTTCATGAACAGAGGGAAATTGTCGACGACAACCGCCCAGTTCGCCACTGAAAAAGCCCAGCGGAAGAAGGCGACTGAGATGCCGACAGCGATAACCAGCGCTACTATCGTCAGGATAGTATCGGTTATGGAACCGAACAGGTTACTACGCAGCCAGCCCAGGATCGAGTAACGCTCGGTGGGCGGGGGCAGGACTTCCGATGATGCTCTTGCGGTAGTCATGATTAACGCTCCACCAGGCTAATGCGTTTGTTGTACCAATTCATGAACAGCGCCGTCACCAGGCTGATCGATAGATAAACCAGCATCGTGATGCCGATCACCTCGATTGCTCGCCCTGTTTGATTGATGACGGTGCGGCCGATGGCGACCAGGTCGGGGTAGCCGACAGCGACGGCCAGCGACGAGTTTTTTGTCAGATTCAGATACTGGCTGGTCAATGGTGGTACGATCACTCGCATGGCCTGCGGGAAGATCACCAGATGCAGGACTTGAAAGCCGCTAAGACCAAGTGCTGTGGCGGCTTCTCGTTGCCCTTTGCTTACCGACTGGATGCCCGCTCTCACGATTTCGGCGATGAAGGCTGAAGTATACACCGACAGACCCATAAGCAGGGCCATGAACTCCGGCGTAAACGCTTTCCCCCCCACATAATTTCTTTCCTGCAAGACAGGCAGGGACGGCGTCATCGGGCGGGGATTGAAGAAAAACCAGCCAACAATGCAGATGACAAAAAAGGTGAGTGGCGACCATAAGATGATGAGCGGCGTCCGTCCAGTTCGCTTCCCTATCAAACCACTGGTCATCGCCGTGGCGCACCATGGGGCCAAGCGGCTCTTTGGAGAGCACAGTTGGTAGGGTTGAGTGATCATCGGGTACATCGAAGATGGATTGCCGGGCGACGATGCCAGAGAGGTCGGTCGTCCAGGCATCGCAGCGCCCTGCCAGATAGGCGTTGGTGGTATCGTCAGCCGTTTCGAATACAACAGGCGTGTAGCTGACGCCGATGGCAGCCATTTGGTCGGCCAGATTCAGTTCGGTGGTCGTTCCCTGCTGCGCGCAAATAGCCGTGCCTTCCAGATCCTCCAACGATTCGATGCCGCTGTCTTTGCGTACCTGAATGCCTTGGCCATCGTAGAAGGTTGTAGGGGCGAAGTTGCCTGCTAATTCTGTGTCGCGGGTCAGCGTCCAGGTGGTATTGCGAATTAGGACATCGATTTCGCCTGCCGAAAGAGCCGTGAAGCGCTCACTGGCGGTCAGGGGACGATATTCGACCGCTTCGGAATCGCCGTAGATGGCGGCTGCAACGGCCTTGCAGTAGGCAACATCGAAACCGGCAAATGAGCCATCTGTCATTAGGAAACCAAATCCAGGCACAGCCTGATTCATGCCACAAACGATCTTGCCACGTTCTTTGACGACATCCAAGGTGCTTTGGGCGTCAGTTTCTTGGGCTTCCGTGTCAGCAGCGGGGGCCGGGCCGGAGGTTTCGGCCGGTTTTTCTGACACTGGTTCTGCGGGCGCAGCGGCGCCACAAGCGGAAACGGCAAGAACAACCATAACCAGTACCGCGAATAAAACTACGAACTTATGGGACATTTGCACTTCTCTCCTCTTTGTGAGATTGGAACGGAAAATGTGTGGAATCAAGACCCAGGTTATTTGTCTTATATTGCTAAACAAATAATCGAGTCCTGTTGAGGTAGCACCGCACTTGAACTTGGAGCATGAAGAAACTTGACGGAAACGGGTTCATGAACAAACCTTATCTGGAAACCATTACATCGCCAGAGAGGTGAACATGAACCTGCAGGAGCAATTCTGCCCTAACGAGGCTTGTCCTGCAAGGGGACAGGTAGAAGAGGGCAACATAGGAGTGCATAGTTACAAAGATACAAGTGTCATGTATGCAAGAAAGCCTTTGCGGAAAGACGAGGAACGATGTTTCATGGACTGCGCACAGATGAGGGCATCGTGACGCAGGTGGTGACATTGTTGGCGCATGGCTGTC